>JBOHBE010000229.1:0-3089 GCA_050698235.1 Gaiellales bacterium | reverse complement strand
TTCGCGCGCTCGATCTGGTCCATCCGCTCGCCCCAGGCGGCGACCGGGTCGGGCTCGTCGACGCGGCAGATGTGGACGACCTGCTCCCATAGGCGATCGAGCGCGGCATCCGGGTCGAGGTCGGGATGGACGAGCGCAGCCCATCCCGCCGTCGGGCACGGGATCGCCGACCAGTTGAGCCGCGCCGCGGTCATGTTCTCGAGCGCCTCGCGCCGGCCGGGCGGAAGATCGCGGCGGATCCGGTCGGGATCGGCTCCATCGAGCAGTCCGGGCGCCACCGGGCCTGACAGGCCGATCGTGGCGCCGCGCTCGTCGCCCAGCTCGCGGATCATCTGCACGATCCACCCCGGCTCGTATCCCAGCGCCTCGTCGACCGCATCGTCGAGGCGGGCGCGCTGCACCCACGGGTCGCGGTAGGCGACGTGCACGAACACCGCCCCGGCCCGGTAGCAGCGGGCAGCGACCGCGCGCGCCAGCTCCTCCTGACCGATCGACGCGCCGATGTGCACCCGCTGGCCCGACTGGACGTTCGCGCCGAAGTCGACGACGAGGTCGGCCATCTTCTCGAGGGTGCGGGCGTCCACGGCGCGACTGTACCCCACCCTGCGATACTTCCAACATGCCCTCTGCACGCGAAGCGCGCTATCTGACGCTCGCCGGCCTCGCGGCTGGGTCAGCAGCGGCGGCGCACGGCGGCTGGTCGGAGCTCTCCGACCCGCGCTGGGCGGGCGCGGCCCTCGCCGGAGCCGCCATCGCGGCCGTGGGACTCGCATGGACGGGCGCGCTGGCATCTGCTGCCCACCGCGCCGCCGCCGAGCTCGACCACGGAAGGGTGCGAGCCCTGCCGCAACGGACAGACCGGCCGCTCACCGTGCTTGAGGCTGCGGTCGTGCTCGTCGTGTCGCAGGCCTTCGCGCATGGCGCGCTCATCCTGGCCGGTGCGCCGGCCCACCCAGGAGCGCGAGGCGCGCTCGCCCTGCATCTGGCGCTCGCGCTCTCCGCTGCGCTGGTCGCCTCGGCGGTCGACCGGGCCCTCTCCTCCGCCCTCGTCGGCCTCGACGACGCGGTCGCCCGGCTCCTCGACTTCCTTTCGGCGCTCCCCGCCGCCCGAAACGCCCGATCCTCCCAGGCCCACGCACAGCACCCGTTCGCCCGGCTCCCGCTGGGACGCGCGCCACCGCTCGCCGCCTGACCCGTCACCCGCGATCAGGAGGTGCCACATGCGCGCACTGGCGCTGGCGGCGGCCGTACTGCTGGTCTTCCCAGCAGCGGCGTCCGCCCATGTCGAGATGTCCCCCGATCGAGTCGATCCCGGCTCGTTCACCCTCTTCACCGTGCTCTCGCCCGACGAGAGCGAGCAGTCCCTCACTGGGCTGCGCCTGACCATCCCGAGCGGGATGGAGGTCGATGCGGCCGCCGATACGCCCGGCTTCACCACCGAGCTCGTCCGTGACCAGTCGCATCGCATCGTGGCGATCAGCTGGCAGGGCGGCTCGGTCGCGCCGGACGACCTCGGCCTCTTCCGGTTCTCGGCGTCGGTCGGCTCGGACGAGACGACGGTTCACCTCGTCGGCGTGCAGACGTTCGCTGACGGCACGACGAAGGTCTGGAAGACCCCGGTCGTCGAGGTCGCCAAGGAGTCGTCGAGCTCGGGCGGCGACACCGCGACCAAGGGGCTCGCCGTCGCGGCGCTCGGGCTGGCGGCCGCTGCGCTTGCGCTCTCCCTGAGGAGGCGCCGCTGAAGCGCTGGATAATCCCGGTCGTGCTCCTGACGGCGGCCGCCTTCCCGGCGGCCGCCCAGGCGCACGCCAACCTGCTGCGGACGGATCCCGCAGCGGGCTCGGTCGTCGCGAACGCGCCGGCGCAGATCGTCCTGCACTTCGACCAGCAGGTCCGCGACGTCGCGAGCACCGTGACGAACGACCAGGGCGACGCGGTCACGTCCGGGGCGGCCAGCAACGCGCCGAACGACGTACGGGCGCTCGTGATACCGCTGCAGAAGGGCCTCGCCGACGGCGACTACACGGTCCGCTGGCGCATCGTCTCGACCGACGGCCACATCATCTCGGGCGTCTTCGCGATCGGCTTCGGCGCGGGCAGACCGCCGCCCCAGGCCGCCGAGGTGCAGACGGCTACGCTCGACTGGCCGTTCCTGATCGCGCGGTTCGCCTATTTCTGCGGGCTCGCGCTCGTGATCGGCGGCGTCGTGTTCCGGGCCGTTGTCTGGCGCCCGGTCGTGGCGACGCTCGAGGGGCAGCCGCGGGCGATGGCCGATCTGCGCGAGCGGATCCGAGCCACCCAGCTCTTCACGATCGCCGCCGTCCTCATGCTCGCCGGCGGCTGGGCAGCGTTGACGCGCCAGGGCGCCGAGGTGGCGGGCGTCTCGTTCTGGGAGGCCTTCGACCACCGCGGCCCGGTGGCGTCCGCAATCCAGGCCACCCGCTTCGGGCGTGAGTTCGGCCGTGGGATCGACCTGGCCGCGATCTTCTGCGTGTGCGCCGCAACCGCGTTCGCGATCGTGCGGCGAAGCCGGCTCGGCGCAGCTGCGCTGGCGGTCCCGGCGATCGTCCTCGGCGTGTGGACGATCATCGTGCCCGGCCTCTCGGGCCACGCCGGCGACCCCGGCCGCGGGGTGTTGACGATCACGGTCGACGCGTTCCACGTCGCCGCGGCGGCGGTCTGGATCGGCGGGCTGGCGCAGCTCGTCATCGTCGTCCCGCACGCCACGCGCGGGCTCGCCGACGCCGCACGCGACCGGGCGCGGCGCCAGGCGCTCGGCCGCTTCTCGACGCTGGCGCTGGGCTCGGTCATCGTCATCGCCGTGACCGGCGGGGCACGCGCTCTGTGGGAGGTCGGCGCTGTCAGCCAGGTGTGGTCCACGGGCTACGGGCGGACGCTGATCGTGAAGTCGGTGCTGTTCGCCGGCCTGATCGCACTCGGATACCGAAACCGGCATGCGCTCGACCGCTTCACGGAGGTGCGGCGCAGGGCCATGGCCGAGCTCGTCCTCCTCGCCGGGGTGATCGCCGCCGTGTCGCTCCTGACCGACCTCCAGCCCGCCAACGCGCCCGGGTTCGCGGCCGCCGCGG
>JBOHBE010000228.1:0-2768 GCA_050698235.1 Gaiellales bacterium | reverse complement strand
TCGTCCGGGCGCTGGCGGCCGAGCCCGACGTCCTGCTCCGCGACGAGCCCACCAACCACCTCGACACCGACGCGATCGAATGGCTCGAGGCCCACCTGGCTGCGCTCGATGCCGGGGTCGTGTTCGTGTCGCACGACCGGTGGTTCCTCGAATCGGTGGCGACCGGTGTGCTCGAGATCGAGCGCGGACGCGGCCGCTATGAGAAGGGCTCCTACTCCAACTGGCGCCGGGTGAAGGCCGAGCGGATCGCCGCGCAGACGGGGGCGTTCGAGCGCCAGCAGGAGGAGCTGGCCCACCTCCAGCGGTTCGTCGACCGGTTCCGGTACGGGACGAAGGCTCGCCAGGCGCAGAGCAAGCTGAAGGCGATGGGGCGGATCGAGCGGGTCGAGCGCCCGACCGGGCAGCGCTCGCTGAAGTTCGACTTCCCAGCGCCGGTGCGGAGCGGGCGAATCGTGGTCGAGGCCGAGAAGCTGATCGTCGAGATCGCGGGCCGCACCCTCATCGCCGACGGCGGGTTCGCCGTCGAGCGGGGCCAGCGCGTGGCGCTGATCGGCCCGAACGGCGCCGGCAAGACGACGCTGCTCGAGACCCTGCTCGGGCGGCGCGAGGCCGCGGCGGGCCGGGTGAAGCTCGGCCACAACGTGTCGGTGGGCTACTACTCGCAGCAGTCGCTCGAGCTGCCGGAGGGCCTGCGCGTGATCGACGCGGTCGTGTCAGGGACGAAGCTGACCGGGCCGCAGGCGCGGACGCTGCTTGGGCGCTTCCTCTTCTCGGGGGAGGAGGTCGAGAAGCCTGTGTCGGCGCTCTCGGGCGGCGAGCGGCGGCGGCTGTCGCTGCTTCGCACCGTGGTCTCGGGCGCGAACTTCCTCGTCCTCGACGAGCCGACGAACCACCTCGACATCGAGAGCCGCGAGGCGCTCGAGGACGCCCTCCTCGGGTTCCCGGGGACGCTGCTCTTCGTCTCGCACGACCGGGCGCTGATCGAGGCGCTCGCGACACGCACGCTCGCGATCGAGGGCGGCCGGCTGAACGGGCGTGAGGGCGGGTTCGGCGACTACGCGAGGGCGCATGCGTCGGCGCCGGCGCCGGAGCAGCCGAAGCCGGCCAAGCCGAAGCAGCCCAAGGAGCCGCGCCCGTCCCAGCGCGCCGCCCGCCAGACGGCGAAGCTCGAGCGCGCCATCGCAACCCTCGAGGAGGAGCTGGGCGCCCTCGAGACGCGGCTCTCACAGCCTGAGGCGTACGGCGACGACGCCGCGGTCGCCGAGGACGGCACTCGCCACCAGGAGCTCCAGAGGGAGCTGGCGTACCTGTACCGGGAGTGGGAGCGAAACGCCGCCGAAGCCGGCTAGCGGCCGAGTGTACTCGGCGGCCCATAGGGTTCGGCGATCACGAACGCTGTTCTACGCCGCGTGCCGTATCCACCCGCATCGCTGAAACACCGATGCCCCATGCCAATGTTTCAGTCGACGTGAAACAGCGGTACCTGGTACAGGTGTTTCACGCGGCCGAGGCGGGATGAGGAGCGCGCCTACGCCGGGTGGCCGTTGCCGACGATCTCGACGAGCACGTCGACGACCCGCGGCTCGAAATGGCGGCCTGCGAAGTCGCGCAGCTCGGTGATCGCGGCGGTGACCGGCATCGCCTGCCGGTAGACACGGTCGGTCGTCATCGCGTGGAACGCGTCGCAGGCGAGGATGATGCGCGCCCCGAGCGGGATGTCGTCGCCGGCCAGACCGCGCGGATATCCCGAGCCGTCCCAGTGCTCGTGGCACGCGAGGACGATCGAGCGCGCCCCGGCCAGCGCCGGCACCGGCTCCATGATGCGCGCGCCCAGCTCCGGGTGGCGGCGCATGACCACCCACTCGTCGTCCGTGAGCGGCCCGGGCTTGTCGAGGATCGTCGCCGGGATCCCGATCTTGCCCACGTCGTGCAGGGCCGCCGCGACCCCGACGTCGCGCAGCGCGATGTCGCCAAGCTCCAGCCGCCGGGCCACCTCCTCGGCCATCCCGACGAGCGCCTGCGCGTGGTCTCCCGTGTACTCGTCCTTGGTCTCGAGCGCATTTGCGAGCGACCGCATCGTCGCCAGGAACGACTCCTCGAGCTCGTCGACCAGCGAGCGGTTGTCGAGCGCAAGCAGGGCCTGGTCGGCGATCCCGAGCAGCATCCGCTCGTCGCGTGAGCTCGGCGGGCCGCGCCGGCGACCTCGCTGAACGACGATCGCCGCCCGGTTGCCAGCCCGTTCGCCGATCGGAACCAGCGCGTACGACGTGCCATGGCGGGGCAGTCCCGCGCTCGCCGAGAGCGCCTCGGAGTCGGCCGCGTCCAGCACGAGCACGTGGCGCGCGTCGAGATTGCCGGCGAACGGCGGCTCGTCGGCGGCGAGCGACCCGGCGTCGAGGCGCCCCACCTCGCGGGGCGTGTAACCGACGTGGGCGGCGAGTTCCATCCGGTCGTCCGCTCGCAGCCACACCGAGAGCCCGGCGCACTCCACGAGCCGGTCGACGGCCCGCGCGAGCATCCCCGCCACGGCGCCGACGCTCACCTGCGCAGCGAGCGCGGCTCCCAGCTCGAGCATCGCCTCGGCGATCTCGGCCGCCTCGCGCATCGACGCGTAGAGGCGCACGTTGCGACACGCAACCGCCGTGTGCGCGGCTACGACCTCCAGCACACCCAGATCGAGCGCATCGAACGCGTCGCCTCGCGGACCCGAGACGACGATCGCGCCGACGGAGTCCTCGTCGCCCAGCATCGGCGCCACCATCACGGAG
>JBOHBE010000227.1:0-4682 GCA_050698235.1 Gaiellales bacterium | reverse complement strand
TTCCAGAACGTCGTGGGCCTGCCGGTGCCGGAGCTGCTCGACGCGATGGCCGCCGCCGCCGGCTGACACAGCTGTACCAGGTACCAATGTTTCATGTCTCGTGGAGCAGCCGGCCCTCCATGCCGCCGGCCACCACGACGACCTGGCCGGAGACGTGGCCCGAGAGCCGGTCCGACGCGAGCACGACGATCTGCCATGCGACATCGTCGGGCTGGGCGACCTTGCGGAGCGGCATTGTCTGGGTGATCCGCTCGAGCCGGCCGGGCTCCGACAGCGCGGGCGCCGCCATCTCGGTCTCGGTCCAGCCGGGGCACACGGCGTTCACGCGTCCGCCGGGCGCGAGGCGGCCGATCTCGTTCTTGAGCGTCGGCAGCAGGCCTCCGGTCAGGGCCGCCTTCGTCGCCGCGTAATCGGCCTGGCCCTCCTCGCCGAAGATCCCGGCCGTCGAGCCGATCAGGATCAGGTTGCCCGACCGCTGCCGCTTCACCTGGCGCAGGAACGCCCGGGCCACCAGGAACGTCCCCGTCAGGTTCGTGTCGACGATCCGGCGGAAGCGGTCGGCGTCGATCTCGACCGCGGGCGCCGGCGGCGAGTAAACCGCCGCGTTGCAGACACAGACGTCGACCGAGCCGTAGCGGTCGATCGCGGCTGCGAAGAGCCGGTCGACGTCGCCCTCCTGCGAGATGTCGGCCTGGACCGCGATCGCGTCGGGGAGCCCGCCGACGAGGCGCTCGGCCTGCTCGCGGCTCGACCGGTAGTTGACGACGACCCGGGCGCCCTCCTCGGCGAATCGCCGAGCCGTCGCCGCGCCGATCCCGCGCGCGGCGCCGGTGATGATGACGACTCGGCCGGCAAGGTCGGTGTCCACGGCGCGGGATCGTACAGATACGGCCGATGGCGGACCCCGCTATCCGCTACAATCGCCCTGCACTTTCGCCAAGTTTGCAGCAGGAAACGAAGGCCCCCGCATCAGCTTCCTCAACTCTCTCACCGGCTTCGGCGGCCGCGACATGGCGGTCGACCTCGGCACGGCGAACACGCTCGTCTACGTGCGTGGCCGCGGCATTGTCCTGTCGGAGCCCTCGGTCGTCGCGATCGACCAGCGCACCGGCGAGGTGCACGCCGTCGGCATCGAGGCCAAGCGGATGCTCGGCCGCACGCCCGGCAACATCTCGGCGATCCGCCCGCTCAAGGACGGCGTCATCGCCGACTTCGACGTCACCGAGCAGATGCTGCGCCACTTCATCCAGAAGGTGCACCAGAACCGCTTCGCCCACCCGCGCGTCGTCGTCTGCGTCCCGTCGGGGGTCACCGGCGTCGAGAAGCGGGCCGTCGAGGAGGCGACCTACTCGGCCGGTGCCCGCCAGGCCTATCTGATCGAGGAGCCGATGGCGGCGGCGATCGGGGCGGGGCTGCCCGTCTCGGAGCCGACCGGGAACATGATCGTCGACATCGGCGGCGGCACCACCGAGGTGGCGGTCATCTCGCTCGGCGGGATCGTCGTCTCGCAGTCGATCCGCGTCGGCGGCGACGAGCTCGACGAGGCGATCATCGAGCACGTGAAGCGTGAGTACAAGCTGATGATCGGCTCGCAGACAGCCGAGGAGGTGAAGCTCGAGATCGGCTCCGCCTACGAGCTTCCAGAGGAGGTCGAGGCCGAGATCCGCGGCCGCGACCTTGTGACCGGCCTCCCGAAGACCGTGGTCCTGTCCGCGTCGGAGGTGCGACACGCGCTCGACGTGCCTCTCACGCAGATCATCGACGCCGTCAAGCAGACGCTCGACAAGACCCCGCCCGAACTCGCGTCCGACATCATGGACCGAGGGATCGTGCTCGCCGGCGGCGGCGCGCTCCTTCAGCGCATGACCGACCGGCTCCGCGCCGAGACGCAGATGCCGGTCCACCTCGCCGAGTCGCCGCTCACGTGCGTGGCCGTCGGCTCGGGGCGCTCGCTCGAGGAGTTCGAGGCGATTCACCGCGCCAACCAGTCGTACGCGTCCAGCCGCCGCAACGGCCGGCGCGGCTACTAGACGCAGCCGCACCCGCTTGTATCCTGGGACGAGGTGCAGACGGACGCGTCCATCTCCAGGCGCCCCAGCGGGGTGCGAGCCGCCGTGCTCATCCTTGCCGGAATCGCGATCGGTGTCCTGGCGATCACCATCACCGGCGCGGGCGCCGATCCGAACAAGCTGACCAACTGGCAGGCGCTCGTCCTGGGCGTCACACAGGGGATCACCGAGTTCCTGCCGATCTCGTCGTCCGGCCACCTGATCCTCGTGCCGTGGCTCTTCAACTGGCACTACCTCGAGAACCACTCCGACTTCAACAAGACGTTCGACGTATCGCTCCATCTAGGCACGCTGATCGCCGTCCTCGCGTACTTCCGGCTCGAGGCGATCGCCCTCGCGGGCGCATGGTTTCGCAGCATCAAGAAGCGGGCCATCGAGACCGGTGACGAGCGGCTCGCCTGGTTCGTCGTCGTGGCGACGATCCCCGCGGCGGTCTTCGGCGCGCTCGGCGAGTCGTTCGTCGAGGACAAGCTCGGCCAGCCGTACCAGATCGCGATCTTCATGGCCGTGTTCGCGATCGTGCTGTGGGTCGCCGACAAGACGCCGGTTACGCGCAAGATGGAGGAGTTCGACCTGCGCACCGCGATCGGCGTCGGCGTCGCACAGGCGCTGGCGCTGGCCCCGGGCGTCAGCCGGTCGGGCATCACCATCTCGGCGGGCCGGTTCCTGGGCCTCTCGCGCGACGACGCCGCCCGGTTCTCGTTCTTCCTCTACGCGCCCGTGGTCGGCGGTGCGGTGGTGTACAAGAGCGTGAAGGACCTGCACGGCGGCTTCCCGCCGGGGACGACCGGGCCGTTCATCGTCGGGACGCTGACGTCGATGGTCGTCGGCCTGATCGCGATCTGGGCGCTCCTCAGCTACCTGCGCAACAACAACTACAACCTCTTCGTGATCTACCGGCTGGTGCTGGCCGCGGCGGTGCTGATCCTCATCGCGACAGGCGCCCAAAGCGCGCATTTCTAGCCTCTGGCGGCGGGGTGGGCGTGGGTCGTCAGCTAGAATCGGCCCTCCGACCCGCCAAGTCATGCTGCTCAGCAAGAACCGAATCATCCGGAGGCGGGCCGTCGTCGGTCTGCTGCTGGCGGCCTCTCTCACATTGCTCACCTTGTCGTTCCGGCAGGGGTCGTCGGGCATCGTTGGGGAGATCCAGCGCGATGCCGTCAGCGTGACGGCACCGTTCGCGACGGTCGCTCACCGCGTCACGCGGCCCGCCGTCGACGCCTGGAACTGGGGGAGCGGGCTCGCCAGCGCGCGCGACTCGACCGAGAAGCTGAAGCAGCTCGAGGCCCAGTACGGAAAGACGCAGGTGCTGCTGAACGACAAGACCGGCGAGGTGGCCCGGCTGCGGGCGCTCCTGCACTTCCGAAGCACGCTCGGGCAGACGAAGAGCGTGGCCGGGCAGGTGCTCGAGCAGTCGCCGACCGCCTACCAGAACACGATCACGATCGACATCGGCTCGGCCGCCGGCGTGGCCGTGAACGACCCCGTCGTCGCCCCCACCGAGGACAGCGGAGCCTTGATCGGGAAGGTCGTCCAGGTGACTGGTGACCAGGCGGTCGTCACGCTCCTGCTCGACCCCCAGAACTACGTGACCGCCGGCGTCCAGGGCGAGCCGAACGCCGTCGGCCTGATCAAGGCCGCGTCCGGCCAGGTTGGCATCCTGAGCCTCGAGCTCATCCCGAACGCCGTCCACGTCAGCGAGAACGACATCGTGACGACGGCCGGGTTCAAGAGCAACCGGCTCGCCTCGTACTTCCCGGCCGGGATCCCGATCGGGCGCGTCACGTCCGTGTCGGGGAACGACACGACGGGCGATACGAAGGTGATCCAGGTCACGCCGTTCGCCGACTTCCGGAACATCACCGACGTCCTGGTCCTCGAGCCTCGCCGGTGATCGTCGACGGGGTCAAGATCGCGCTCTGCGTGTTCGTTCTCGCGGTCCTCGAGGTCGCGGCGACGCCTCAGCTGACGCCGTTCGGTGGTGGCCCCGACCTGATCATCATCCTCGTCGTCGCGCTGGCCCTCTGGCGAGGCCTCGAGGCGGCCGCGATCGCGGGCTTCGCCGGCGGCCTCCTGCTCGACGCAATCACCTTCGAGCACCTCGGCATGCAGTCGCTGGTCTACGTCGGCTGCGCGTGCCTCATCGCCACATACGCCAACCGCCGTGAGGCGGGGCCGGGAATGCTCGAGCCACCGCCGCCGCGCGCGCTGCCCTGGCTGGTGGTGGGCGCGACCGCGGCGCAGTTCGGGAGCCTCGTCATGCACATCCTGATCGGCGACCACCCGGCGGCGGGCATCCTCTTCTGGCACCAGATCGCCCCGGCGATCCTCCAGACCACCCTGCTCGGACTGCTGCTCCTGCCGCTTCTGCGGCGCATCTTTCGTCCCCCGACCGCGGTGAGCCGTGTTCCTCGAATCGCCACCGCCTAGGTCGGAGCCGGCCCCCGACCCGCTGCCGCTGGCCATCCGCGCGGCGGCGCTCGGCATCATTGCCGCCGCCCTCCTGGTGCTCTTGCTCTTCCGCCTGTGGGCGCTCCAGGTGCTGCACGCCGGCCAGTACTCGACGGCGGCCGTGCAGAGCCAGGTGCGGACGGCCGTCGTTCCCGCGCGGCG
>JBOHBE010000226.1:0-5582 GCA_050698235.1 Gaiellales bacterium | reverse complement strand
GCGGTCGATCGCGTAGTTCACGGCCTGGCGCACCGCGAGCTGGTCGAACGGCGCCTTGCGCTCGTTCATCGAGAAGTACGTGACGTTGTTTCGCGGATAGAGGTGCACCTGATCCGGGTACTTGGCCTTGAGCTCGGTCAGCCGGTCGGGCGGCACGGCCTCCATGTACCAGTCGAGCGAACCGGAGATCGTCTCGTTCACGGCCTGCTCCGGCGTGACGCCGATCTGGATGTGCACCTGGTCGAGGTGGCCGTCGGGCGAGTTGGGCGACCACTGCTTGAACGCGGGGTTCCGAACGAGCAGGATCTGCTGCTTCGGCACGTACGTCTTGATCATGTACGGCCCCGTCGCGACCCGCCACGCCGGATCGGTCGAGATGTCCTTGCTCGGCATCCCGGCCGGGACGGCGAACGCGAACGGCATCGCCATGATGTCGAGGAACGCGCCGTCGGGGTGCACGAGATGGAACGTGATCGTCATCGCGGCGTCGTCGGCCTCGATGCCGGAGATGTGCTTGGCCTTGCCGGCCGCGTAGGCATCCGCGCCCACGATGGACGTGTAGAAGCCGACGCCCGGCGAGCCGACGTGGAAGAGCCGCTCGACCGCGAACTGGAAGTCGGACGGCTTCACCGCGCGGTTCACCGGCGGCCCGAACATCACGCCCTTGTGGAGCGTGAACGAGTACGTCCGCCCGCCGTCGGTCACCGTGGGCATCGTCGTCGCGATGTCGGGCACCACGTCGGAGCCGGCCGGGCCGGCCGCCTTCCTGAACGTCACCAGGCCATTGTTCGTCGCCTCGAGGATCTCCCAGCCCTCGACGGCGTAGGAGATGCCGGTGTCGAGATGGTCGGGGTTGTCGGGGATGCCGCCCTCGAGCGTGCCGCCGTTGTGGCCCGCGCCGCCGCCTCCGCTCGAGGTCGACGTGTCGCTCGAGCCGCAGCCCGCCACCAGGCCGGCGACGGCGATCGCTGCGAGTATCCGTCCGGGCATGCGCATATCTGGCCTCCTAGGCCTCGCGGGTGCGCGGGTCGAGGTAGGCATAGGCCACGTCGACGAGCGCGTTCATTGTGACGACGAAGAAGGCGCCGTAGAGCGTGAGCGCCATCATCGGCGGAAGGTCGAGGTGCGAAACGGACTCCTGGGCGTACTGGCCGACGCCCTCCAGTCCGAACACGGGCTCGATCAGGATCACCGTGCCGCCGATGGCGGCGCCGAGATCGAGCCCGAAGAGGGTCACCACCGGGATCAGGCAGTTGCGAAGCGTGTGCCGCGTGAGCACCCGCCGCTCGGAGAGGCCCTTCGCCCGCGCCGTGCGCACATAGTCCAGCGCGCGCACGTCGAGGAGCGACGCCCGCACCACCCGCGCGTAGAACCCGATCGAGACGACGGCCAGCACGAGCCACGGCAGGAAGAGGTGCGTGAACCAGCCCGCCGGGTCTTCGCTCAGCGGGACGTACCCGCCCGCCGGGATCCACGAGAAGATCGGCCACGAGTGGTAGCGGAACGTGAGCAGGTAGAGCAGCACGGCCCCAAGCCAGAAGATCGGGATGCTCACCCCCGCGAGCGCCAGCACCGTCAGCACCCGGTCCAGCCACCTCCCCTGCTGCACGCCGGAGATCACCCCGATCGTGACGCCGACGGTGAGCCAGATGAGCGCCGAGCCGAGTGCGAGCGAGAGCGTGCGCGGGATGCCGCGCTTGATGGTCGGAATGACCGGCGTCTGGTCCTGATACGAGATCAGGTCGCGCTCGACGAAGAGGTGGTTCATCATGTCGAGGTACTGCACGGCCAGGGGCCGGTCGAAGCCCCAGTCCTTGCGGATCTGGCGGATGTTCTGCTGGGTCGGGTGCCGCCCGGCGATGCGAAGCGCGGGGTCGCCGCCGGGGATGACGTTGAAGATCAGGAACACGATCACCGAGATCGCGAAGAGCACGACCACGAGGCCGATCAGGCGCCTCAGGATGAACGCTCCCATCAGCCGCGGATCCGGATCCGCGCGTGCGGGTCGAGCGCGTCGCGCAGGGCGTCGCCGAGCACGTTGAGCGAGACGACGGTCAGCATGATCGCGATCCCGGGGGCGACGGTCAGCGCGGGCGCCGTCACGATCGACGAGTAGCCCTGCTGGATGATGTTGCCCCACGAGGGGGTCAGGACCGGCACGCCGACACCGAGGAACGAGAGCGCTGCCTCGGTCAGGATGTTGTTCGCGATGATCAGCGTCATGAGGACGAGCGCGATCGAGGCGACGTTCGGCAGGAGCTCGCGGAGCATGATCCGCAGCGGCCCCGCGCCGATGGCGACCGCGGCGTCGACGAACTCCGTCCGCCGCAGCCCGAGGACCTGGCCGCGGATCGGCCGGGCGACGTACGGGATGTAGACGACCGCGATGACGAAGATGGGCAGGAAGAGGGACGTCGACGCCACGTGCAGCGGCCCGACGGCCAGCCCGCCGACGGCAAGCGACGTCGCCAGCGCGACCGCCAGGAGATACACCGGAAAGGCCCAGAGCAGGTCGAGCCCGCGCGAGATGACGGCGTCGGTGGCGCCCCCGATGTAGCCGGCCAGGAGAGCGAGGACGAGCGCCATCCCGACGCAGACGACGGCCGAGCTGATCCCGACCTCGAGCGACACCCGTCCGCCGTAGAGCAGCCGCACCATGAGATCACGGCCGTTCGAGTCGGCGCCAAGCAGATAGCAGGCGCGCAGGCCGGGCCCAATCGGCGTCCCGTCGAGCCCCACGACCGGGATGCGATGCCCGCCGTCGTGGACGTAGCCCTGGATGTTCTGGTCGTTGGGGCCGTGCCCGCACGCCACGTGCACCCACAGCGACGCGCCGGGGAAGCAGGCGAAGAGGATCGCCAGGAGGACGATGCCCGAGCCCCAGGCGGCCGGGTTTCGCCGCAGCCGGCTCAGGGCCAGCCGAAGGCCGCCGCGGCCCGTGGGGAGTACGGCGGCCTCGGCGCTCATCTCACTGGGACAACCACATCGAGGGCAGGAGCTCGAAGTAGCTCGGGTTGAAGACCAGCCCGTGCAGGCGCGCCGACACGAACTTCGGCCACTGGCGGTTCATGAACGGCACCCAGCCCGCGTCGTTCTGCATGAAGAGCGCGTCGAGCTTGGCCCACTGGGCGTTTCGCGCCTCGCCGAGCGGCATCTCCTTGGTCGCGTTGATCATGCGGTTGTACGCCGGGATGTCGGTGTTCGAGACGTCGTTGTTGCCGACGTTCACGATGTGCTCGCCGTTCAGGATCACGTCGATGTAGTCCTGGCCCTCGGGGAAGTCCTGGTTCCAGTCGTTGAACGCGACCTGCGGGTCGCCCTTCTGGGTTGCGATCGTGTCCCAGTAGACCGACTCGTCGAAGGTCTTGACGGTCGCCTTGAGGCCGATCGAGTCGAGCACCGACGCCATGTACTGGACGGCCTTCGGCGTCGGGTCGGTGGTGTGACCCCACACCTGCACGCTCGCCCCGTCCACGCCCGCGGCCTTGATCATGGCCCGGGCCTTGGCGAGGTCGTGCGAGTAGAAGTGGTGCGCCTTGAACGCCGTGCCGAGCGCGGGCGGGATGATGTTCTCGGTGGGCGTGCCCTGGCCGCCGTAGATCTTGACGAGCGCGGTGCGGTCGACGGCGTAGTTCACGGCCTGGCGCACTGCGAGCTTGTTGAACGGGTACTTGCGCTCGTTCAGGTCGAAGTACGTCACGTTCGAGCGCGAGTAGCCGTGCACCTGGTCGGGATACTTGGCCTTGAGCTCGGTCAGCCGGTCGGGTGCGACCGACTCGAAGTACCAGTCGAGCTCGCCGTTGGCGGTCTCGTTCACGGCCTGCTCGGGCGTGACGCCGATCTTCACGTGGACGCCGTTCAGGTAGCCGTCGGGCGTGTCGGGCGTCCAGGAGTGGAACGTCGGGTTCCGGGCGAGGTCGAACTCCTGGTGCGGGACGTAGTTCGAGATCATGTACGGGCCGGTGGGAACGCGCCACTGGGGGAGCGTCGAGATGTCCTTGTCGGGCGTGCCGACCGGGACGACGAACGTGAAGGGCACGGCCATGTAGTCGGGGAACGTGCCGTCGGGCTGCGTCAGGTGGATGGTGAGCGTCATCGCCGAGTCGTCGGCGACGATGCCCGAGATCCCGCCCTGCCGCGTCTTCGCATACTGGTCGGCCCCGACGATGCCGGTGTAGAAGCCGACGCCACCGGAGTCGACCCGGAAGAGCCGCTCGATCGAGAACTTGAAGTCCGACGGCTTCACCTCGCGGTTCACCGGCGCGCCGAACATCACGCCCTTGCGGAGGTGGAAGGTGTAGGTGCGGCCGTCAGCGCTGATCGTCGGCATCG
Source organism: Gaiellales bacterium (assembly GCA_050698235.1). Classification (GTDB taxonomy): domain Bacteria; phylum Actinomycetota; class Thermoleophilia; order Gaiellales; family JAICJC01; genus JAICJC01. The sequence goes on along the minus strand of JBOHBE010000226.1, from coordinate 1,250 downwards.
CCTTGGCGATGTCGGGCACGATCTCGTCGCCCGCCCCGCCGGCCGCCTTCTTGAAGGTGAGGAGGCCGTTGTTGGTCGCCTCGAGCGTCTCCCAGCCCTCGTTGGTGTAGGAGAGCGCCGGGTCGAGGTGGTCGGGGTTGTCGGGGATCGCCGCGAGCAGGACTCCGCCACGGACGGGCTTCCCGCCCGAGCTCTGGCTCGATGCGCTGCTCCCGCCGCCGCAGCCTGCGGCGACGAGCGCGGCGGCCGAAACGGCCATGATGAACCGGATCATCGGAGCCCTCCCTTCGCGCCCACGTCGCCCCGGTCGGCCGCCGAGGCGACGGCCTCCATGGCATCGCGGGCGACGGCCAGCGTCTGGTCGATCTGCTCGTCGGTGTGCGCCGCCGAGGTCAGGAATAGCCCCTCCTGCGGCGGCTGGATCAGGACGCCGTGCGCCCGCAGATACGCGTGGAACGCGAAGAAGGGGCTGGCGGCGGCGATCGCGTGGGCCTCGCGGTAGTCGCCCGGCGGCTCTGGCGAGAACCACAGCTGGAACATCGCCCCGACGCCGCTCCAGCAGGCCTCGAGGCCCGCGGCGCGGGCCGCGTCCACGAGCCCGTCGGCGAGCCGCTCGCCACGAGCGTTCAGCTCGTCGTAGAAGCCGGGCCGGCCGGTCTCGGCGCACGCGGCGATGACCGCGGCGCAGACGAGCGCGTTCGAGTTGTATGTGCCGCCGTGCATGGTGCGGCCGTCGGCTGCCATCGTCATCACGGCCTCGCTGCCGCCGAACGCGGCGACCGGGTAGCCGGCACCGAGCGCCTTGGCGACGATCGTCAGGTCGGGCGTGATGCCCGTGAGCTCCTGGGCGCCTCCGGGGCCGATCCGAAAGCCGGTCAGCACCTCGTCGAAGATGAGGAGCGCGCCCGCCTCGGCGGTGATCGAGCGCATCCGCTCGAGGTACCCCGGCGCGGGCATGATCGCCCCACAGTTTCCAAGGATCGGCTCGGTAATGACCGCCGCGATCCGCTCGCCGTAGTCGGCGAACGCCGCCTCGAGCCCGGCGGTGTCGTTCCAGCGCAGCACGATCAGGCTGTCGCCCGGGCCGGGCGCCATGCCCGTCGATCCGGGCGTCACCGCCGGGTGGTCGGGCGGTCCCCAGCTGTCGGGCGAAGGGTGGGCCGACCAGTGGATCGCGTCCGACCAGCCGTGGTAGTGGCCCTCGAAGCGCACGATCAGCTCGCGGCCGGTGTGGGCACGGGCGAACCGGA
>JBOHBE010000225.1:0-2092 GCA_050698235.1 Gaiellales bacterium | reverse complement strand
GCAGGATGCCGATGAGGATGCCGCCCAGAACGCCGCCGCCCGTGACGCCGAGCAGCGAGGTCTCGCCGGGGTTGAAGACCGACAGCGAGTTGCCGCTGTCGCCGCCCTTCGCGACGATCACGATGGCCAGGAACAGCATCGGGATGAAGGAGCACGCCGCGAACGTGAGCATCGCCCTCAGCGCGAGCCTGACGCCCAGGTAGTTCATGACCAGGACGATCGCGAGCGCGATCGTGCCGAAGACCCACCACGCGGGCGCGTTGGACGCGTCGCCGATGTGCGCCGCCCAGAACCCGTTCGCCAGGATGCCGAGGCCGAGGTAGATGCCGCCGCCGCCGAGGAAGAGCGTGCCGACGAAGAAGAGGCCGGCGGTGAAGATGCCGACGCTCGGATGCGCGCCGTGGGTGAGGTACTCGTAGACCGCCCCGGCGCCGGCGAACCGGCGCGCGTAGAGCGCCACCACGTAACCGATGGAGAGCACGCCCAGGCCGGCGAGGAGCACGGCGAGCGGCGTGTTCCAGGCTGCTCCGGTGGCTGGGCTCGAGACGAGCCCGAGGACGATCGCGGTCGAGAACATGGGGCCGATGGCGAGCGCCTGCGCGACGGCGTGGATCGTGGAGAGGTTCTTCTCGCCGAGCTGCGCCTGGGCGGCCGGTGCGTCGCTGGCCATATGCATCCTCCCTTTCCGTTGCGGTTGCGGCCGGTCGAGCGACCGAGAGTGGATACAGTATTCACCCCGGGGATGGTCCGTCAAGACCGTCCTTGACGGGCCTGGGAGGGCCGGATATTGTATCCAATCTCGTGCTGAGGCTTCTGAAGATCGATCACGTGTGCCTGAACGTGGCCGACGTGCGCGAGGCGGCCGTGCGCTACGCGCTCCAGTTCGGGCTCCAGGTGCGCGACGAGGGGGCCGACCGGGCGACGCTGGCCTGCGACTACGAGCCCTACTCGCTCGAGCTCGTCCGCGGCGAGCCGCTGGGCGAGGCGCACACGGCGTGGCAGCTGCGGCGGTCGTGCTCGCTCGACGAGGCCCGCGCGCACTTGGCGGCGGCTGCCGGTGCCAATTGGCGGGACGAGGACGACACGCTCGTCGTCACCGACCCGGAGGGGTTCGAGCACCACATCGTCGCGTACCGCGACGCCGACCCGCGCCCGGCGATCGCGCGGCAGACGTCGTCGCTGGGCGGCCTGCGCCCGCGCAAGCTCGGCCACGTGAACCGCCTGACCGCCGACCTCGATGCGGTGACGCGGTTCCACACCGACGTGCTCGGGATGGAGATCGCCGACTACCTCGGCGATGCGGGTATCTGGTTCCACGTGAACGCCGAGCACCACCAGATGGCGCTCGTCAAGAGCCCGTTCCCGCACTTCCACCATCTCGCATTCGACTACTACGATTTCGGCACGTTGCGGAGCCTCTTCGACAACGTCGCCCAGCACGGCCGGTGGCTCTCCTGGGGCCCGGTCCGGCACGGCATCGCGCAGAACATCTGCGGCTACGTGCGGATCACCGAGGAGCCGCTGCTCGTCGAGTGCTACGTCGACATGGAGCAGCTCGAGCCCGACCACGAGCCGCGGCAGTGGCCCGACGACCGCTTCTCGTCGAACACGTGGGGCCCGCTCCCGCCGCGCTCGTACTTCCGGTTCGACGACGAGGCGGTGCGCTACGAGCGGGACAGCCTCGAGATGCTGGGCGAGAAGCTCCCTCCCCTGGAGGTACCTGACTGATGGCGACGACCGAAGAGACCGTGGCGGCCCGCACCGGCGAGCAGTTCCTCGACGGGCTGCGCGGCGACGCGCGCGAGATCTGGCTGAACGGCGAGAAGATCACCCACCCGCTCGAGCACCCGGCGCTCGAGGCGGCCGCGCGGACGATGGCGCGTGTGTCCGACCTCCAGCACGAGCACGCCGACGAGATGCTCGCGCCCGCGCCCGACACTGGCGCGCTCGTGAACGTGACCCACCTCATCCCGCGCTCGAAGGAGGACCTCGAGCGGCGCCGCCGCGCGGTCGAGCTGACCGCGGCGCTGACCGCCGGGATGATGGGCCGGACGCCCGACTACCTGAACGTGACGTTCGCGTGCTTCGCGGG
>JBOHBE010000224.1:0-3801 GCA_050698235.1 Gaiellales bacterium | reverse complement strand
GCGTGCGCGTCTTCTGACCCTTGCCGGTCGGCTTGCCCCAGAGCGACTTCGCACGGCGGAGTCCACGGCCCTGCTTGCCCTCGCCGCCGCCGTGCGGGTGGTCGACCGGGTTCATGACGGTGCCGCGCACGGTCGGGCGCACGCCCTGCCAGCGGGTGCGGCCGGCCTTGCCGCCCGACTCGATCTCGTGGGTGACGTTGCCGAGCTGGCCGACGGTCGCGCGGCACTCCTCGGGCACCCGCCGCATCTCGCCCGAGGGCAGGCGCAGGAGCGCCTTGCCGCCCTCCTTGGCCACGAGCTGCGCCGAGCCGCCGGCGGAGCGCACCATCTTCGCGCCCTGCCCCGGCCGGAGCTCGACGCCGTGCACCGTGGTGCCGGTCGGCATCGATCGCAGGGGCATGGCGTTCCCGGGGCGGATGTCGACGTTCTCGCCTGACTCCACCGACTGGCCGACGCGCAGCCGAAGCGGCGCCAGGATGTAGCGCTTCTCGCCGTCGGCGTAGTGCAGCAGCGCGATCCGGGCCGAGCGGTTCGGGTCGTACTCGATGGAGTGCACGCGGGCGGCGATGCCGTCCTTGCGGCGCTTGAAGTCGATGAGCCGGTAGCGGCGCTTGTGCCCGCCGCCGCGGTGGCGGGTCGTGATGCGGCCGTGGACGTTTCGGCCCGCCCGCTTCGGGAGCGGCGAGAGCAGCGTCTTCTCGGGCTCAGACTTCGTGATCTCCTGGAAGTCGGACACCGTCATGAAGCGGCGGCCGGGAGAGGTGGGCTTGAACTTGCGGACAGCCATTGCCTACACCCCCGGTCCGAAGGCTTCGATGGTCTGGCCGGGCGCGACGGTCACGACGGCCTTCTTCCAGCCGGAGCGGGAGCCGCGCGTCATCCCGCGGCGCTTGGGCTTCGCGGGCACCTTCGAGACGTTCACGGCCACGACGTCGACCTCGAAGACGCTCTCGACCGCCTGGCGGATCTGCGTCTTGTGCGCGTCGGGGTGCACGCGGAACGTGTACTTGCCGCGCTCGGCGATCTGGCCGTAGCTCTTCTCGGACACGACCGGGGCGAGCAGGATGGCGCGTGGGTCGTCTCTCATGCCCCGCTCCCGTCGAGCGCCTGGAGCGCGCCCTTGGTCACGACGAGCGAGCGGGCCCACACGACCTCGGCGACCTCGAGGGTGCCGACCGGCACCACATGGGTGCGGTGAAGGTTGCGGAACGACCGCTCGAGCGCGACGTCGCCCTCGGCCGTGACGACCACGAGCGGCGTCGCGAGGCCGTGCTCGGCGACGAGCGCTGCAGCCTTCTTCGTCTGGGGCTCGTCGAAGGCCCCGGCATCGGCGACGACGAGCGTGCCGTCGGCGGCATGTGCGGAGAGCGCGATCGAGAGCGCCTTGGCACGGGCCTTCTTGTTGACCTTGCCGGTGTAGCTGCGCGGATGGGGGCCGAACACGACGCCGCCGCCCGTCCATTGCGGCGCGCGGGTGGTGCCCTGGCGGGCGCGACCGGTGCCCTTCTGGCGCCACGGCTTGGCCCGGCCGCCGGCGACGAGGCCGCGGGTCTTGGTCGAGTGCGTGCCCTGACGGCGGGCCGCCAGCTCGGCGGTCACGACCTGATGTACGAGCGCGTCGTTTCGGGGAAGCGCGAACACGTCGGCAACGAGCTTCGCCTTGGCGCCACCGGTGATCACCGCCGCGGTCGGAGCGGGAGGCGTCATCGATCGCTCCTGATCTCGACGACGCCGCCGATCGGGCCCGGGACGGCGCCGCGCACCATGAGCAGGTTTCGCTCGGCGTCGACGTCGGCCACGTGCAGGCCGCGCTGGGTCACGCGCTCGTTCCCCATCTGCCCGGCCATCTTGATTCCCTTGAACACGCGCGCGGGGTACGCCGAGGCGCCGATCGACCCCGGCTTTCGGATGTTGTGCGAGCCGTGGCTCACGGGGCCGCGGTGGAAGTTGTGCCGCTTGATCGTCCCTGCGAAGCCCTTGCCCTTGGAGATGCCCGACACCTTGATCGGCTCGCCGGGCGCGAACGCCTCGACGGTGACGGTGTCGCCCGGCGCGAGGCCCTCGCCCGCGTCTCGGAACTCGACCAGCGTGCGGTGCGGGCCGACGCCGGCGGCCTTGAGATGGCCGGCGCGGGGACGGCTCAGCTTCTTCTCCTTGCACGGCCTGAAGGCCAGCTGCACCGCGATATAGCCGTCGACGTCGGGCGTGCGCACGGCGACGACCGGGCACGGCCCGGCCTCGATCACGGTCACGGGCGTGACTCGCCCCGACTCTTGGTCGAAGAGCTGGGTCATCCCCAGCTTCGTCCCGATGATGCCCTTGGTCGACGATGCGGTCACAGCTTGATCTCGATGTCGACGCCGGCCGGCAGGTCGAGCCGCATCAGCGAGTCAACCGTCTTGGGCGTCGGTTGGTGGATGTCGATCAGCCGCTTGTGGGTGCGGATCTCGAAGTGCTCCCGCGAGTCCTTGTCCTTGAACGGACCGCGGATGACGCAGTAGACGTTCTTCTCCGTCGGCAGGGGCACGGGCCCCGACACCGTGGCGCCGGAGCGTTGTGCTGTATCGACGATCGAGCGCGCGCTCAGGTCGACCAGCGTGTGGTCATAGCCCTTGAGGCGGATGCGGATCTTCTGCTGCGCCAACCGAGGTCCCTTCTTACTTTTCGATCTTGGTGACGGCACCCGCACCCACGGTGCGGCCGCCCTCGCGGATGGCGAAGCGCAGGCCCTCGTCCATGGCGATCGGCTGGATCAGCTCGACGGTCATCTCGGCGTTGTCGCCGGGCATGACCATCTCGACGCCTTCCTTCAGCTCGACGACGCCGGTGACGTCGGTCGTGCGGAAGTAGAACTGCGGCCTGTACCCCTTGAAGAACGGCGTGTGACGGCCGCCCTCGTCCTTCGAGAGCACGTACACCTGCGCCTCGAACTTGGTGTGGGGCGTGATCGAGCCGGGCTTCGAGAGCACCTGTCCGCGCTCGATCTCCTCGCGCTTCACACCGCGCAGGAGGCAGCCGACGTTGTCGCCGGCCTGGCCCTGGTCGAGCAGCTTGCGGAACATCTCGACGCCGGTGACGACGGTCTTCGCCGTCTCCTTGTGGATGCCGACGATCTCGACCTCCTCGCCGGTCTTGACGACGCCCTGCTCGACACGGCCGGTCGCGACGGTGCCGCGGCCGGTGATCGTGAAGACGTCCTCGACGGGCATCAGGAACGGCTTGTCGATGTCGCGCTCGGGCTCCGGGACGTAGTCGTCGACTGCGGCCATGAGCTCGAGGATCTTGGGCGTCCACTCGGCGTCGCCCTCGAGCGCCTTCAGCGCCGAGCCGCGCACGACGGGGATGTCGTCGCCGGGGAACTCGTAGCGGGAGAGCAGCTCGCGCACCTCGAGCTCGACCAGGTCGAGCAGCTCCTCGTCGTCGACCGTGTCGGCCTTGTTGAGGAACACGACGATGTACGGCACGCCGACCTGGCGGGCCAGGAGGATGTGCTCGCGCGTCTGCGGCATGGGGCCGTCGGCGGCGGACACCACGAGGATCGCGCCGTCCATCTGCGCGGCACCCGTGATCATGTTCTTGATGTAGTCGGCGTGCCCCGGGCAGTCGACGTGCGCGTAGTGGCGCTTCTCGGTCTCGTACTCGACGTGCGCGGTCGAGATCGTGATGCCGCGCGCCTTCTCCTCCGGCGCCTTGTCGATCTGGTCGTACGCGGTGAACGTCGCGCCGCCAGTCTTTGCCAGCACCTTGGTGATCGCGGCCGTTAGCGACGTCTTCCCGTGGTCAACATGACCGATCGTGCCG
>JBOHBE010000223.1:0-3710 GCA_050698235.1 Gaiellales bacterium | reverse complement strand
CCGACGGCTACCCGGTCTCGGTGTGGGTCGGGGAGCCCGGCCGGCGCTCGCGGCCCACGGCGCTTCTCCGCCCGGTGCTCGCGGTGCCGGCGTTGCTCATCCTCTACTTCCTCGCCCTTCTCGGTGCGGTGATGAGCTTCGTGGCGTGGTGGGTGGTTATCGCGACCGGCCGGCTTCCGTACGGCATGTTCGAGGTGATGGCGCTGGGCCACCGGTACCAGGCACGGGTGGCCGCCTACTGCTGGCTGCTCACGGACGAGTACCCCTGGTTCCAGGAGGAAAGCGGTTCCGAGCCCCGTCACTGGGGTATCGAGGCGGCGATGGAAGCCGTCCCGGAATGACTTTGGCCGCACGGGTCGAAGGGGGTCGGTGTCTATACTCTTGCGACTTCGCGCCCGCGTCGGCGCGCCCCTAGGAGCCGATGGCAACGCAGACCCCTCCCACGCCGCCGCCAACCCGCGCACGGCCGAACATGACCGTTTATGGCAGCGGCAAGCCGCCCCGGAAGCGCAAGCGGCGCTGGCTGCGCATCGCGCTCTGGAGCTTCGCGAGCATCTTCCTGGTGCTCGTGGCCGGTGCCGGCGTCGTCGGTTACTGGCTCTACAGCGACTACACGCGCATCACGACCAACTCGCGGGACGTCCAGAAGGCCACGACGGATCTGGCCGAGCCGCTGCCCCAGGCCGACGCGCCGGCGATCGCGCTCGTGATCGGCTCCGACCACCGCTATACCGACGGCTCCTCGCCGTCGCGGTCGGACACCTTCATGCTGGTGCGGATCGACCCGAAGCGGCACGTCGTGTCGCTGCTCTCGTTCCCGCGTGACCTGTGGGTGCCGATCCCCGGGTTCGGGAACGACCGCATCAACGCCGCCTTCTCGGACGGTGCCCAGCTCCAGGGCTCGAGCCCGACGAAGCTCGCCCTCGAGACCGTCAAGAACCTCACGGGCCTCAACATCAACTACGTGGCCGTCGTCGACTTCCGCGGCTTCAGCGACCTCGTGAACAACCTCGACGGCGTCTACCTCCCGGTCGACGAGTACTACCTGCACACGAAGGCCACGAACGACGCCTCGCCGATCGATGCACGCTACTCCGTCATCGACGTGAAGCCCGGTTACCAGCTGCTCCACGGGGCCGACGCGCTGGCGTTCAGCCGCTACCGCCACACCGACTCCGACTTCTACCGAAACGCCCGCCAGCAGACGTTCCTGCGCGCGTTCGAACAGCGCGCGGCGAGCCGCTTCCACGGCGTCTCGATCACCGATCTGCCCGACATCAAGAACCTGCTCGATACGATCTCGCACAACGTCCAGATCGGCGCCCACGGCGGCGCCCCGAGCGTGCACACCTTCATCAAGTACGCGACGCTCGCGCCGTCGCTCGCCGGCCACTTCGTGTCGTCGCGACTCGAGGCGACCACCGGCATGGAGGGCACGGCGTCGGTCGTCTTCGCCACGCCCGATGCGATCCACCAGGCCGTCTACGGGTTCACGCATCCGCAGACGCTGTCGTCGCCCACCGGCCAGCTTCCGACCGGCAAGAAGCCGAAGAAGCCGAAGACGCCCAAGTTCAAGCCGTCGGTCGATCCGTCGACCGTGGCGCTCTCGGTGCTGAACGGGACGGCGAAGGCCGGCGAGGCGGCGTCAACGGCGAGAGCGCTCGGCGAATTCGGCTACACGACCTCGTCGGCGAACGCCGACACGCAGAGCTACACCCAGAGCTGGGTCTACTACCGGCCCGGCTCGAAGGCCGCGGCGGCCGACGTCAAGCAGATCCTGGGCGTTGGGCAGCTCGGCCTCCTCCCGGCGTCGTTCAGCGGCTCGTCGGCCGACGTCGTCGCGGTGCTCGGCACCGACTACGGCGGGAAGCTCGCGATCCACCCGCCGAAGAAGCAGCAGAGCTCGGCGCTGCCGTCGACCATCTCGCCCGACAACCAGGTCTACCTCCAGTCGTTCCGCAACGCCGCGCACCGGGCCCACATCCCGGGGATGTACCCGACCGTCACGCAGTCGGCGTCGACCTTCGTCCCGTTCACGCCGGCGATGCCGATCCGGACGTACGTGATCCGAAACGCGGGCCACGGGTACAACTCGCTCTACGCGATGTTCCAGATGCCGGGCCTCCTCGGCGCGTGGTGGGGCATCGAGGAGACGGGCTTCGCCGACGCCCCCATCCTGGCGAACCCGACGACCACCCGGACGCTCGACCACCGGGTCTACCGCTTCTACTTCAACGGCCCCCACCTCCATCTCGTGGCGTTCACGTACCGGAAGCGCGTCTACTGGGTCATCAACACGCTGCTCGATGACCTGACGAACGACGAGATGGTGGCGATCGCGCGCTCGCTCCGGCCGACCGGATGACCGCCGCACGGGGGAACGGCGGCGCCGTGGGTGTCGTCGGCGTCGGCTACGTCGGCCTCGTGACCGCGGCGTGCTTCGCCGACCTGGGCCACGACGTCGTCTGCTGCGACGTGAACCCGGACCGGGTCGAGGCGCTTCGAGCCGGGCGCGTGCCGATCTACGAGCCGGGCGTCGAGCCGCTCCTCCAGCGAAACCGAGCCCGCCTGACGTTCACGATGGAGCTCGCCGACGTGCTGGAGCGCTGCCGCGTCGTGTTCGTCTGCGTCGACACGCCGCCCACCGCGTCGGGCGACGCCGATCTCTCGCGGGTCGAGTCGGTCGTGGCCGGGATTCCGGCGACCGGCGTGCGGCACGTGCTCGTGATGAAGTCGACCGTGCCGGTCGGAACGGGCGCGAAGATGCGGCTCGAGCTCGACGCCCGCGGCCTCGACCAGATCGCCTACGTCTCGAACCCCGAGTTCCTGCGCGAGGGCCGGGCGCTGGCCGACTTCATGGAGCCGGACAGGATCGTCATCGGCGCGTCCGACGACGCCGACGGCCAGGCCGTGGCCGACCTCTACGCCGACCTTGAGGCGCCCTTCATCCGCACCGACGTGGCGTCGGCCGAGATGATCAAGTACGGCTCGAACGCCTTCCTCGCGACCAAGATCTCGTTCATCAACGAGATCGCGAACGTGTGCGAGGAGGTCGGCGCCGACGTGTCGGTGGTGGCGCAGGGGATGGGCCTCGACGAGCGAATCGGGCCACACTTCCTGCGGCCGGGGATTGGCTTCGGTGGAAGTTGTTTCCCGAAAGATGTGAACGCGCTCAAGCAGCTGGCCGGGAACTCCGGCTACCACTTCCAACTCCTCACCGCGGTCATCGAGGTGAACGAGCTCCAGAAGCGGCGGGTCGTCGGGAAGCTCGAGCGGCACCTGGGAGCGCTGCGGGGCCGTCGGATCGCGCTCCTCGGCCTCGCGTTCAAGGCCAACACCGATGACATGCGCGAGGCGTCGAGCCTCGTGCTCGCCGCGCGCCTGCGGGCCGAGGGCGCGGACGTGGTCGGCTACGACCCGGTTGCGATGGGGAACGCGCGCGCCGCGCTCGGCGACGGGATCGAGCTCGCGGACTCCCTCATCGAGGCCGTGACCGGCGCCGACGCCGCCGTCATCGTGACGGAGTGGGGCGAGTTCCGGCACGTGGCGAGCCGCGCCGTGCGCGAGGCGATGGCGACCCCGCTCATCGTCGACGGGCGCAACCTGCTCGATCCGCGCCAGGCGCGGGCCGCCGGGTTCGCGTACGAGTCGGTCGGACGTCCCGCCGCTCCTGCCGACGTGCTGCGGCGGGCGGGAGATCGGGCGGACGC
>JBOHBE010000222.1:0-20811 GCA_050698235.1 Gaiellales bacterium | reverse complement strand
AACTACCGCGACTACCTCGAGGTGTCCGACGAGCTCGGCTACATCAACTGGCTCGTCCAGCTGAACCGGGGCGTGTTCATGGCGCCGTGGGGCAAGTCCGAGAACTGGACGCTCTCGGTGCAGCACTCCGAGGAGGACGTGCGCCGCTACATCGACAACTTCGAGTTCCTCGGCAAGGCCATCTCCGCATGAAGGCGGTCGTCTTCGAGGAGCACGGCGGACCCGACGTCCTCCAGTACACCGATATCCCGGAGCCCGAGCCGAAGCCGTTCGAGGTGCTGATCGAGGTCAAGGCGGCGGGTGCGAACTTCAACGACATCTGGGCTCGCCGCGGCATGCCGGGGATGAAGGTCATCTTCCCGCATGTCGCGGGCTCGGACGTCGCCGGGGTCGTGAAGGCCGTCGGTGCCGATGTCAGCGGCCAGGGTTTCGGCTCGGCGCAGGTCGCGGTGGGCGACGAGGTCGTCGTCCACCCCGGCCTCTCCTGCCGCACGTGCGAGATGTGCACGTCGGGCCAGGAGTTCTTCTGCCGCCAGTTCCGCATCTGGGGATTCCAGACCGGCCCGAACGACGGCGGCCACTCCGAGTACGTGACGATGCCGGCTGCCAACGTGCTCCCGAAGCCGTCCAACCTGACGTTCGAGGAGGCGGCGTCGATGCCGCTCGTCCTCGAGACGGCGTGGCGGATGCTCGTGACACGGGCCAAGATCCAGGCCGGCGAGAACGTCCTGATCTGGGGCGGCGTCGGCGGGCTCGGCGTCATGGCTATCCAGATCTGCCGCCTCTTCGGGGCGAACCCGATCCCGGTCGTCGGCGGCGCCGAGAAGGTCGCCAAGGCGCAGGAGATCGGCGCGACCGACGTCATCGACCGCAAGTCGGAGGACGTCGCCGGGCGGGTGCGCGAGATCACCAAGAAGGCCGGCGTCGACATCGTCTTCGAGCACTCCGGGCAGGACACGTGGCCCACGTCGATCGCCGCGTTGCGCTGGGGCGGCCGGCTGGTGGTGTGCGGCGCGTCGACCGGCTTCGAGGCCGTCACCGACCTGCGCTTCCTCTGGAACAAGCAGCAGAACCTGATGGGCTCGCACCTCTCGACGAAGGCCGAGCTGGCGGCGGCGCTGCGCGCGGTCGAGGCCGGGCACATAAAGCCGGTGATCGACCACGTCTTCCCGCTCGCCGAGGTCGGCAAGGCCCAGGCGCTGATGGAGGACCTGAAGGTCCAGGGCAAGCTGGTCTACGTCCCGTAGCGCGGGGGAACCCAAGCGCTGGGGCATGTGTCACGTGCCCGGAACGGTTCTGTGCGCGGGTGCGTTCAGGGACTGTCCCCGAACGGTCTCAGGGCTCGCCGTCGCAGCTCGTGGGCACCCCGTGGACGTCCTCGGGCAGCGGCCGGATGCAGCCCGGGAAGAAGTCGAACCGGCGCAGCCTGGTGCCGTCCGTGCGGGTGAAGTCGACGCCCACCGGGCGGTGCCCGGGCCGCAGGCGGGCCGGGTCGACGAGGAACGCGAACCAGCCCGGGCCGCGGGCCGCCGGGGTCGCGGTGCCGTCCTCGCTCGCCGCCGCGAGCGCCGCCACGGCCAGCGCCAGCACGAGCGTTCGGCGGCTCGTCAGCCTCCACCGCTTGGGCGTCTCGGAGCGCCTGACGACGTCGGCCCACGCCTCCGGGCCAGCCACGGTTGCGGGCGCGAGCCTGTCGAGCAGCGCCCTGGTCTTGGGATCGAACTCGCTCACAGCTCCACCTCCTCGGCCATGCGCCGCAGCGACCGGATGCCCGCCGCGAGGGTCGCGCTGACCGTTCCCGTTCGAATGCCGAGCGCAGTCCCGATGGCCGCGTAGTCGAGATCCGCGTAGTAGCGAAGGAAGACCGCGAGCCGCTGGCGCTCCGGCAGCTTCGTGACGAGCGCGCGCAGCTCGCCGAGCTCAGACGGCGAGGATGCGGGGAGCGCGTCGATCTCGGCCGTCGGCACCGGAGTCCGCCGCCGGCGCTGGCTGCGTGCGGCGTTCACGACGAGCCGCCAGATCCAGGCCTCGAGCCGGCCGTCGCCGCGGTACCGGCCGCGGTGCCGGATCGCGAGCGCGAAGCCCTCCTGGATGGAGTCGTGCGCGGCCGCCGCGTCGCCCGTGATGGCGGTCGCGACCCGCAGGAACGCCGCGCCCCGGCTGCCGTAGACGCCCTCGATGGCATCGAGCGTGGCGTCGGCAGCGGATGGGTCGATTGCGCGCGCGTCGGTCATCTCAGCACATGATCGACGCTCGGGCCGCCCGGTTTGTGTATCCGCCGCAGCGTACGATGGGCGCGTGCGGCTCGCTGTGATCGGCCATGTGGAGTGGGTGACGTTCGCGCGGGCGCCATTCGTCCCGGCGGCCGGCGAGATCGTGCACCTCGAGGATCCGTTCTCGCAGCCTGCGGGCGGCGGGGCCGTGACCGCCGTCGCCCTCGCCAGGATGGGCGCCGACGTCACGTTCTACACCGCGCTCGGAAACGACGGGCGATCCCGGCCCGTCCTCGAGGAGCACGGCGTCCGCATCGAGGCGGCGATGCGCGACCGCCCGCAGACGGAGGTGCTCGCGCTGCTCGACCCGGCGGGCGAGCGGACGCTCTATGTCATCGGCGAGAACGACGCTCCGGTCGCAGGCGACGCGCTGCCATGGGCCGAGATCGCCGAGATGGACGGGTGCTACTTCACGGGCTACGACCCCGAGACGGTGCGCCTGGGCCGGCAGGCGCGCGTGCTCGTCGTGACTGCGCGCCGGTTCGACGTCCTGGTCGAGAGCGGCGTCCGCGCGGATGCGCTGGTCGGAAGCGGACGGGACCGCGGCGAGCGGTTCGACCTCGACCGGCTCGCCGAGCGCCCGAGCCACGTGATCGTCACAGAAGGCGCGCACGGCGGCTCGGGCTACTCCGCGGCGCCCGTTCCCGGCCCGGTCGTCGACACCTACGGCGCGGGCGACACGTTCGTCGCCGGCGTCCTCTACGGGCTGGCCTCGGGCTGGGCGATCGACCGGACGCTCGCCTTCGCCGCCGAGCGCGCCGCCGAGGCGCTCACCTGGCGCGGAGCGCTGCCGCCGCTCTCGTGACTCCCGCCCGGCCGCTTGCTAATGTCCCCGCCGTGCGCCGGCCCGCCGTCCTGATCGCCGTGCTCCTGATGGCCGCAGGACTCACCGCGTGCGGCGGGAGCGGCGTCTCGGCACCGGGCGAGGCCGACCTGGCCAACGGCAAGACGCAGTTCCAGGCGAAGTGCGGCGGGTGCCACACCCTGGCCGACGCGGGCACGGTGGGCACGATCGGCCCGAACCTGGACGACGCCTACGCGGGCTCGCGGATCGAGGGCCTCGAGCAGTCGTCCTTCGAGGCGCTCGTGCGCCAGCAGATCGACGAGTCCGACCCGCCCATGCCCCGCGGCCTGGTGTCGGGCGACGACGCCCGCGACGTGGCGGCCTACGTGGCCAGCGTGGCCGGCGTGAAGCTGGCCCAGGAGAACAACCCCGGCTCGACCCCGCAGTAGCGCGTAGAGGGGTTAACCGCACCCTCCGGCCCGGTTACCCGTATTCCCCTGTCAGGAAGCGGCTGTCAGAGTGGACGGACACCACGGAATCCGTCCCCCTGGAGGCCCAATGTCAAGTTTTCCGCGCGCGGCCGAGCCGCTCGATCCTTCCGTTCTTCGCTCCCAGATCGCCGGCGACATCGTGACGCCCGACGGCGAGGGCTGGGATGCGGCCCGACTCGCCTGGAACCTGGCCGTCGACCAGCGTCCCGCCATGGTCGCCCTCCCGCAGACCGCCGCGGATGCGGCCGCCGTGGTGGCCTACGCCGCCGAGAACGACCTCCGTGTCGCCTTGCAGGGGACGGGCCACGGCGCTGCTGCCAGGGGCGGCGAGCTCTCCGACGCGATCCTCATGAAGATGGAGCGGATGCGCCGCATCGAGATCGACGCCGTGAGCCGCACGGCGCGCGTCGAGGCTGGTGTTGTCTGGGCCGAGGTCGCCGAGGCCGCCGGGACCTACGGGCTCGCGGCGCTGGCCGGCTCCTCGCCGGACGTCGGCGTCGTCGGGTACACGCTCGGCGGAGGGCTCAGCTGGCTCGGCCGCCGCTACGGCCTGGCCGCGTCGAACGTGATCTCGGTCGAGATCGTCACGGCCGACGGCGCCATCCGCAGAGTCGACGCCGAGACCGACCCGGACCTGTTCTGGGCGATCCGCGGCGGCGGCGGCAGCTTCGGCGCCGTGACCGCGATCGAGTTCGCGCTCTTCCCGGTCGCCGAGGTCTACGCCGGCGTCATGCTCTTCCCGGCCGAGCGGACGAGCGAGATCCTGCACGCCTGGCGCGAGTGGACCGTCGACATGCCCGACGCGATGACCACCGTCGGCCGGCTGCTCCAGCTTCCACCGATCCCCGACATCCCCGAGCCGCTTCGCGGCCGCTCGTTCGTCGGCGTCGAGGCGTTCTACCTGGGCTCGGAGGCGGAAGGCGCCGAGCTCGTCGCGCCGATCCGCGCCCTCGGTCCCGAGATCGACACGGTCGCGACCATTCCGGCGGCTGCGCTCCACCACGTCCACATGGACCCCGAGCACCCGGTGCCCGGGCTCGGAGACGGCATGCTTCTCGACGACCTGCCCGCGGCCGGCATCGATGCTCTTGTCGCCGCAGCGGGCCCCGAGTCGGGCTCGCCGCTCCTCTCCGTTGAGGTGCGCCAGCTCGGCGGCGCGATCGCAACGCCCGCAGCGGGCGGCGGTGCCCTGTCGCACCTCGACGCCGAGTTCGTCCTCTTCGGCGTCGGCATCGCGATGTCGCCCGAGATGGGTGCCGCGGTGACGGCGCACGTCGGGGTCATCCGCGAGGCGCTCGCGCCGTGGGAGGCCGAGACGGCCTACGTCAACTTCGCCGAGCGCGACATCCCGGGAGACCGGCTCTTTGGCCCCTACGCCCACCACCGCCTGCGTGCGGTGAAGGCGGCGTACGACCCGGCCGATCTGTTCCGCTCGAACCACCCGGTCGCTCCGGCGCACCAGGAGCCGTAACCGGCCGTTAAAGCCCGACGACCCGCGGGACGGGTCGTCGGAGGAGGCAGGTAGCTGCGAAGTGTGGGCACGTTCGGTCGCAGCGTCCAAAGGCGATTTTTGACGCGAAGTGTTCGAGAATCGTGGCGAAATAGTTAGCGATATGTAAGGCCAACATCTCGATAACACGTCGCGCCAGGGCGGTTTGCGTACGCCCGGGACGGCCCGACCCTCTACACTGCCGCGCCGGTGGACCTCTACGAGTACCAGGGCAAGCAGCTCTTCGCGCGCTACGGGATCCCGGTGTCCGAGGGGGTCATCGCCGATACCCCGGCCGAGGCCCGGGCCGCCGCCGAGCGCATCGCCGCGCCCGTGGTCGTGAAGGCGCAGGTGCTCGTCGGCGGGCGCGGCAAGGCCGGCGGGATCAAGCTGGCGGCCGACCCGGCGGAGGCCGAGCAGCACGCCGCGGCGATCCTCGGCATGGACATCCGTGGTCACACCGTCCGCCGCGTCTGGGTCGAGCGGAGCTCCGACATCGAGCGCGAGTACTACTTCTCGATCACCTTCGACCGCGGCGAGAAGCGCCCGCTCGTCATGCTGACGACCGCAGGCGGCGTCGAGATCGAGGAGGTCGCCGCGACCACGCCCGAGCGCCTGGCTCGCCTGCACGTCGATCCGCTGGTCGGCTTGCAGCCGTTCCACGCCCGCAGGCTGTGCTTCGACGCCGGCCTCCCCGCGGACGAGATGCGCCAGGCCGGCGACATCATGGCCGCCGCGTATCGGGCGTTCATCGAGACCGACGCCATGCTGGTCGAGATCAACCCGCTCATCGTCACCCCCGAGGGCAAGCTGCACGCCCTCGACTCCAAGTACACGATCGACGACAACGCGCTCTTCCGCCATCCCGACATCGCCGAGATGCGCGACCTGGCGGCGCTCCCGCCCGAGGAGCGGATGGCGCGCGAGCGCGGCGTGACCTACGTCAAGCTCGACGGCTACGTCGGCATCCTCGGAAACGGGGCCGGGCTCGTCATGTCGACGCTCGACGTCGTCGCGGGCGCGGGCGGGAAGCCCGCGAACTTCCTCGACGTGGGCGGCGGCGCGCAGGCCGACGAGATCGTGACGGCGATGGAGGTGCTGCTGTCGGACCCGAACGTGCGCGCGGTGCTCTTCAACGTCTTCGGCGGCATCACGCGCTGCGACGAGGTCGCGCGCGGCATCCTGACGGCGCTTGACCAGCTCGACGTCAAGGTGCCGATGGTCGTGCGCCTCGACGGGACGAACGACGTCGAGGGCCGCCAGCTCCTCGCCGACGCCGCGCCGCCCAACGTTCACGTCGAGCAGACGATGCTGGGTGCTGCCGAGCGCGTCGTCGAGCTCGCGGGAGCAGAGGCCTGATGGCGATCGTCGTCACAGCCGAGACGCGGCTCGTCGTCCAGGGGATCACCGGCCGCGAGGGCTCGTTCCACACTCTGCGAAACCGCGAGTACGGTACCAACGTCGTCGCCGGCGTGACGCCGGGCAAGGGCGGCCAGGATGTCGAGGGCATCCCGGTGTACGACACCGTCCACGACGCCGTCCGCCGCGAGGGCGCGAACACGGCCATGGTGTTCGTGCCGCCCCGATTCGCGGGGGACGCGATCCTCGAGGCGGCCGACGCCGGCGTCGAGACCATCGTCTGCATCACCGAGGGCATCCCGGCCCACGACATGCTCCGCATCTACAACCATGTGCGGCCGCGTGGCGTGACGCTGCTCGGCCCCAACTGCCCGGGCGCTCTCTCGCCGGGGCTCGCGAACGTCGGGATCATCCCGGCCCAGGTGTTCGCACGCGGTCGGATCGGGCTCGTGTCGCGGTCGGGCACGCTGACCTATCAGATCGGCAAGGAGCTGGCCGACCTCGGCCTCGGGAACTCGACGATCGTCGGGATCGGCGGCGACCCCGTCGTCGGGCTGTCGTTCATCGACGTCCTCGACCGGTTCGAGGCCGACCCCGCCACCGACCTCGTGGTCATGGTCGGCGAGATCGGCGGCGACGAGGAGGAGAAGGCGGCGGCGTTCATCGGCGAGCGGATGCGCACGCCGGTCGTCGCCTACATCGCCGGATTCCAGGCTCCCCCCGGACGGACCATGGGCCACGCAGGGGCGATCATCTCCGGCAGCGCCGGAACGGCCCAGGCCAAGAAGACCGCGCTCGAGGCGAACGGCGTCCGCGTCGGCGCCAGCCCGACCGAGGCCGCCAGGCTGGCCGCCGAGGCCTTCGCGGCGCTCGGCTAGCGGACCGCACCCGCCGCCTCGCCCGGTACCCTGCGGGTGGCGGTGAGCGACCAGATCCCCTTCACCCGCGGCGTTCCCTCGGCCGACCTGCTGCCGGTCGACGACCTGCGCGCCGCGGCTGCGGCCGCGTTCGACGCCGACGCGGCGGCGGTGCTCTCGTACGCTCCCGCCGGCTATCCGCCGCTTCGGAGCTGGATCGCCGGCCGCCACGGCACGACCCCCGACCGCGTCGTCGTCGTCAACGGCTCGCTGGAGGGCGTCGACTTCCTGGCCCGTCATCTCTTCGCCGACGGCGAGGGGACCGCGATCGTCGAGGAGCCGACCTACGACCGCACGCTGAAGGTGCTCCGCGCCCACGGCGCGCGGATCGAGCCGGTGCCGCTGGATGACGACGGCCCCGACCTGGAGCGGCTCGCCGAGCTGCTCGGGGCGACACCCCGCGCGCGGGCCGTGTACCTGATCCCGACGTACCAGAACCCCTCCGGCCTGTGCACCTCGCTCGAGAAGCGCCAGGCGATCGTTGCGCTCGCCCGCGAGCGCGGCGTGCTGGTGATCGAGGACGACCCGTACGGCCTCCTGCGGTTCGAGGGCGAGCCGCTGCCGACGCTCCACGAGCTCGACGGCGGCGAGAACGTGATCCACTCCTCGTCGTTCACGAAGACGATCGCGCCCGGCGTGCGCACCGGCTACCTGCTCCTTCCCGAGCGCCTGGTCGACCCGATGCGCCTGCTCTCGACCAACACGACGATCGCGCCGAACACGCTCGCCGGAGCGGTGGTCGCGGCGTATTGCGAGGCGGGCCGGTTCGAGCCCAACGTCGCCCGGGTGGTCGAGCAGCTGCGGACCCGGCGCGACGCGATGGAGGAGGCGCTGCGCGACGGCTTCCCGGCCGGGGCGCGGTGGACGACGCCTGCGGGCGGCTACTTCTTCTGGGTCGAGCTCCCCGGGATCGACACCGTTGCGGCCCTGCCCGCCGCGGCCGAGCGCGGCGTGGCATATATCCGAGGCGCCGACTTCTGCGCGTCCGGCGGCGGTCACTCCGCCCTGCGGCTGGCCTTCAGCGCGTGCGGCCCGGACGCGATCCGCGAGGGCATCGCCCGGCTCGGCGCCGTGCTCGAGGCCGAGCGCGCGCCGGCCGGCGCGCTGTGAGGATGCGGGGCACATTCGCGACGCTGGCCGCTGCGCTCGGCGCGGCGCTCGTCTGGGCGCCGTCTGCGTTTGCGACCATCGCGACGACCCCGGACTCGACCTGGCAGACGAACGGCCGCGTGATCGCGATCGCCGTCAGCGGCAGCACGGTCTACCTGGGCGGGACGTTCACCGAGGTCGAGGATCACACCGGCCAGACCGCCGTCCGAAACCACGTCGCTGCGTTCAACGTGTCGACCGGCGCCGTCACGTCGTGGGATCCGAACGCGTCCAGCACGGTGCGCGCGATCGTGGTCTCGGGCTCGACGGTCTATCTCGGCGGCGATTTCACCACGCTCGCCGGCAAGAACCGCAAGCGCCTGGGGTCTGTCACGACGTCGGGCACCGTGACGTCGTTCAAGGCCCAGGCCGACGCGAGCGTCTTCGGCGTCGCGATGATCGGATCGACGGTGTACGCGGGCGGCAACTTCACGACGATCAACTCGACGGCTCGCACGCGCCTCGCCGCGGTGAACGGGACGACGGGGGCGCTCGTGACCGGCTGGACGCCCTCTGCCGACGACGAGGTCACCTCCCTGGCGGCGGCGACCGACGGCTCGAAGGTCTTCGCGGGCGGGCTCTTCTCGCACATCGGCTCGTCGTCCCAGAACCACGTCGCCGCGCTCAACCCGTCGACGGGCGCGACGCTCTCGTGGGCGTACCACCCGAGCTACCCGGTCGAGGGCATGACCGCGACGTCGTCGAGCCTGTTCCTTGCCGGCGGCGGGAGCGGCGGACGGGTGGGCGCGCTCAGCGCCTCGAGCGGCGCGCTCCAGTGGGAGATCTCGGTCGACGGCAACGTCCAGGGAGTGGCCGTGACGGGCTCCGAGCTGGTCGCCGGAGGCCACTTCGACAACGTGTGCAACCCCGGAACGAACTGCCAGAGCCCGATCGTGCGCCACAAGGTGCTCGGCGCCAACGTGACGACGGGCGCGCTCGACACGGGGTGGCATCCCAGCGTGAACAGCTCGCTCGGCGTGTTCGGCGCGGCGGCGACCTCGACCAAGGTGATGATCGGCGGCGACTTCACCAAGGCCGGCGGGCTCGACCAGGCGCACTACGCGCAGTTCTCCGTCTCGTAACGAGCGCCGGCCCGCCCGATACGGTACGGGATGGACATTGCCCGCCGGATCGTGCTCGACTCGAACGCACCGCCAGGCTGGAGCCGAATCGCGCTCGCCGCTCGCGTCGCGGCGGGAGCCGTCTTCCTCGGGTTCTCGCTCGGGAAGTTCGTCCGCCACGGCGCCGAGGCGGCTGCGCTCGACCGCTACGGGCTGCCGTTCCCCGACGCGTTCACCTATGCCGTCGGCGTGGTGGAGCTCGCAGGAGGGGCGATGCTCGTGCTGGGCCTGGGAACGCGGCTCGCCGCCCTCGCGCTCGCCTGCGACATGATCGGCGCGATCACGACGGCCGGCCGGATCGAGGGTGGCCCGGTGCACCTCGGGCTCGCACCGGTACTGCTCGCGATCATGCTCCTCGTGCTGTGGGCCGGCCCCGGCACGCGGTCGCTCGACTGGTGTATTCTCGCGGACTGAGCATGGGATATCGCTTTTACCTCTGGTTGGCCGCCATCGCCTTCGCTGTCGCAGCGGGGTTCGGCCTCGTGTTGATCCTCTTCACGCGCGCGGTCTATGCGTGGGGCCTCTTCGGCGCGTTCCTGGCTCTCGCCGCCGTGCTGCTCCTGGTCGCCTGGATCTACGATCGCCGCGAAGCGCGGATCCGCGACAGCTACTGAGCCCCGGCTGACGAGTGCTCGGCGGGAGCCGGCATGAGCCGCGCCGCCGCGATGTAGGCGACCGTCACCGACACGATCACCAGGGGCAGTAGCGCCAGCCCTTC
This sequence comes from Gaiellales bacterium, assembly GCA_050698235.1. Taxonomy (GTDB): domain Bacteria; phylum Actinomycetota; class Thermoleophilia; order Gaiellales; family JAICJC01; genus JAICJC01. The sequence continues at coordinate 10,510 of JBOHBE010000222.1, read as the reverse complement.
GGCCGCCAGCAGCACCGAGACGAGGAGCACCGACGTCAGCGGCAAGCCCAGCATGGCGACGCTCATCGCGCCGATACCCATCGCGGCGCCGGCCGCCGCGGGGAGGCCTGGTAGGTGCGACAGCGCGATCCCGCCGGCCGCCCCGATGAACATGCCCGGGAAGGTCGGGCCGCCGCGGAAGGCGCTCAGCGACAGGCTGTAGGCCAGCCCCTTGCAGACGATGAGCAAGAGGAGCGCGCCCACGCTCCACGCCGCCGGGTCCTCGACGAGCGGCGTGAGCGCGTCCTGTCCGGAGAACAGCACCTGCGACGAGCCGTGGCTCGTGCCCTCGGCGAAGGCCACCGCCAGGCATCCGACTCCGACCCCGACCAGGGGCGTCAGGAGCAGGATGCGGCGGGCGACGACGGGTTGGATGGCCAGGGCCAGACGGCGAATCCCGACGCCGAGGACGGCACCCAGGATGCCGATCGGGACGGCCCACAGAAACTCGGAGACGGTCGGCGTGCCCGCCGCCGGCAGGTTCGGGACGGCGAGCGAGAAGGTGCCGAAGCCGGTCAGGTTGTCGAGGCCGACGAAGATCAGCGAGCCGATGCCCGCGGCCAGCAGCCCGGGAACCAGGATCACGCCCAGCATGGGGCCGCCGATCCCGGCGACCTCCATCAAGAGAAACGCAGCCGGAAGCGGCGATCCGAACATCGTGCTGATCGCGGCGAAGCTGCCGGCGGCCCCGATGACGGCGGAGGCTGTCGCGGGCGTGTCGCGCTTCAGCAGACGGATCGCCAGCACGCCGAGCCCGCTTCCGATGGCGATCAGCGGCGCCTCGGGACCCAGCACGGCCCCCAGGCTGAGCGTGGCCACCGCAGCGGCGGCGATCCCGAGCAGGTCGGCGGGACTGACCGCACCGGACGCCTTGAAGCCCTCAGCCGGAACGTGCCCGCCGTTCCCCGGCAGGTAGCGGATTGCAAGGCTCACGAGCACGCCGCAGAGCGCGAGCACGGCCACCGGCCACCACATCGGCTCTCCGCTGAACCCCACGTCCTTGGGGAGCGTCGTGAACGCGAAGTGCTGGAGCTCCGCGACGCCCTTCAGGAAGAAGAAGGCCACGGCCGCGACGGGGGCGCCGACGATCGCGCCGAACACGACCAGGGCGACGTACTGGCGGCTGCGGAGCAGCTGGGCGGGATCGGGAGATGCCGGTGGACCCGCTGTTCCCGTGCTCGTGATCGGTGACGTCTCCAGCTAGCTGCTGCAGTCGACCTGCGCAAACGAGGTCTTGTAGGCCGCGGCGAGGTCGGTGACGGCGGTCTGGAGCTGGGCCTGCGCATCGGACGCCGACAGGCTCCTGAGGACCGTCGAGGCGACGGTGGTGACCTCCGTCTTGAACGAGTCGTTGGCGGCCTGCACCTGCTGCTTGCGCTCGTCTGCGAGCTTCGGGATCGCGTCACTGATCTTGGTCAGGTCGGTCTGGATCGCCTTCAGGTCGCTCGTCACGGCGTCGACGGTGATCGTGGACGCGGTCATCCCCTGGAGGCTCGTGACCTGCTTCTGGATGTCGGCCTTGGCCGAGCACACGTCGTCGTTGGCCTGCGCCGACTCGGACTTGCCGCCGCAACCTCCGCCGATCGCCAGCGCGACCGCGACACCGAGCAGCACGTATGGGCTCGCGCTCATGCGACTCCTCCCTCCGGTCGTGGTGGTCGCTCCGATCGTGGATTCCACCTGCAACGGATGATCGCCGCCTCATCCGATGTGGATGATGCTGGCCCGGTATGGCGTGACTAGGTTGGCCGCGTCCGCACACGCGAGCCTCGCGGGCGCGAAAACGGAGGAGGATGCGATGGCGACGAGCTCTCGACCACAGTCCACGCGCGCGGTGCGCATTACCGGCTGGGTGTGGTTCGCAGGCATTCTCCTGATCGTGGGCGGCTGCTTCAACATCATCCACGGCTTCGCGGCGCTCGAGCGCAAGGAGTACTTCACGAGCGACATCGTCTACAGCAACCTCACGTTCTGGGGCTGGGCGTTCGTGATCTGGGGCTTGGCGCAGCTCTACGCGGGGGTGGCATCGGTCACCGGGCGCATCTCGGGCAACACGATCGGCGTCGTCGTGGCCGGGACAGGGTCGATTCTGTGGTTCTTCATGATCTTCTCGACGCCGTGGGCGGCGATTCTCGGCGTGATGCTGAACATCCTCATCGTCTACGGCCTCACCGCTGGAGCCGTGGACGAGTGGACGGGCTGAGTCACGGCTGTTCCGTGAGGGGGGCCGGGTGATCCCCCTGCTCGTCAGCACGGTGGACCTGGCCAGGGCGCAGTTCGCGACGACGTCGCTGTACCACTTCGTCTTCGTGCCGCTGACCCTCGGGCTGGCTCCGCTCGTCGCCGTGATGCAGACGAAGTGGCACCGGTCGGGGGACGAGGCGTGGCTACGGCTCACGCACTTCTTCGGGACGCTGCTCCTGATCAACTTCGCGATCGGCGTCGCCACGGGCCTCGTGCAGGAGTTCCAGTTCGGGATGAACTGGTCGGTGTACTCGAAGTTCGTCGGCAACATCTTCGGCGCCCCGCTTGCCATCGAGGGGCTGGTCGCGTTCTTCCTCGAGGCGACATTCCTCGGCCTGTGGATCTTCGGCTGGGACCGGCTGCCGCCTCGCATCCACCTCGCGACGATCTGGCTGGTCGCGCTCGGCACGTGGCTCTCGGCCTACTTCATCCTGGTCGCCAACTCGTTCATGCAGCACCCGGTGGGCTACAAGGTGTCGAACGGGGTCGCGGAGCTGACGAGTGTCCAGGCGCTCCTCACCAACAGGTTCGGGTACTACGCCATGGGCCACACGATCCTGGCCGGCCTGACCACCGCCTCGGTCCTCGTGCTTGGGGTCGCCTGCTGGCATCTGGGTCAGGGGCGAAACGTCGACGTCTTCAAGCGGGCCGCGATGCTGGCGCTGGTGGTCGCCGTCCCGGTGTCGGCCGTCAACCTGTGGTTCGGCAGCCACTTCGGGATCGTCACGACCTCCGACCAGCCGATGAAGATCGCGGCGGCCGAGGCCCAGTGGGACACGAAGCAGCCCGCTTCGTTCTCGCTCTTCCAGATCGGGGGCTTCACGCAGAGCGATCCCACGCCCGACTTTAGCCTCGAGGTCCCCGACCTGCTGTCGTACCTGTCCACGGGGTCGTTCCACGGCAAGGTGGACGGCCTGGACCAGCTCCAGCGGCAGGAGCAGGCGAAGTACGGCCGCGGGAACTACATCCCCGACGTGCGGGCGATGTACTGGAGCATGCGCGTGATGGCCTACGGCGGCTCGTTCATTCTCCTGGTCGCGGTGGTCGGGGCCTGGCTCTATCGTCGGGGCAAGCTCGAGAGCGCCCGCTGGTACCGGCGGATCGCTGTGGGGACGATCGCCGTGCCGTTCATCGTCTGCCTGGCCGGGTGGATCCTGACCGAGGCTGGGCGGCAGCCGTGGATCGTGCAGGGACTCCTCAAGACCTCGGACGCAGCCTCGCCGAGCGTCGGCACGGGGGCCATCGCGTTCAGCCTGACCGTGTTCGTCTCGCTCTACGTGCTCCTGGCCGTCGCCGACTTCGTGCTGATGCGGCGGTACGCGCGCATCGATCCGCCCCCGGCGGGCGGGCCCGGTGGCGATCAGTCTCCCGAGCCGGTGATGGGGTACTGAGGTGGTGCGCTGATGGGCCTCGAGACGTTCTGGTTCTGTGTGATCGCGTTCCTGTGGGCCGGCTACTTCATGCTCGAAGGGTTCGATTTCGGCGTCGGCATCCTGCTGCCGTTCGTGGGACGCGACGAGGAGGAGCGCGGCGAGATGCTCGAGACGATCGCTCCGGTGTGGGACGGCAACGAGGTCTGGCTGGTCGTGGCGGGTGGCGCGACGTTCGCCGCGTTCCCGGCCTGGTACGCCACCATGTTCTCGGGCTTCTATGTCGCGCTGCTCCTGGTGCTCGTCCTACTGATCGTCCGCGTCCTGTCGTTCGAGTGGCGGGGCCGGAGCGGCGACCACCGGTGGCGCGGCCTCTGGCTCTGGGCCAATGTCACCGCCAGCATCGGCGCGCCGGTCATCTGGGGCGTCGCGCTCACCAACCTCGTCCAGGGCGTCCCGATCAACTCGAGCGGCGACTACAGCGGCGGGTTCGTCGACCTGTTCAGCCCGTACACCGTCGCGGGCGGGCTGGCCACGCTGCTCCTGTTCGCCCTTCACGGCGCGACCTTCCTGGGCTTGAGAACGACCGGCGCCCTGCGTGAGCGGACTGAGCATGCCGCGCGGCGCCTCGCCGTGCCGACGGCCGTCGTGGTGTCGCTGTTCCTGGTGTGGACGGTGCTCGTCGCGACCGACTCCAACCATAAGAGCGCGCTGCCAGTCGCGCTCGTCGCGGCGGCAGCCATCGTGGCGCTGGCGGTCGGAGTCCTCCTGCTCGTGAGAGGCCGAGCCCACGCGGCGTTCATGGCCTCGGCGGCGGGCATCGTCCTGACCGTCGCGACGATCTTCACGGCCCTCTATCCGCGGGTGATGGTCTCGAGCACCGACTTCTCGCACAGCCTCACGACGTCGAACGCCTCGTCCGCTCACTACACCCTGGCGGTCATGAGCGTCGTGGCCGTCGTCATGACGCCGATCGTGCTCGCGTATCAGGGGTGGACGTACTACGTCTTCCGGCGCCGGCTCGAGGGTGCGCCGCCCTCGCCGCCGGGGAGCTGAGGCGGCCGTCCATGCGCCCTCTCGACCCACGGCTCCTCGGGCGCGCGCGACCGGTGCGCCTCCTGCTCGCCCTGGATGTGGCGGTCGGCCTGGTGGCCGCCGGGCTCGTGATCTCTCAGGCGACCTTGCTCGCGCGTGTGATCGCGGGCTCGTTCGCGGGCTCGAGCGTCGCGGAGCTGACACGGCCCCTCGTGCTGCTCCTTCTCGTCTTCGCCGCCCGGGCAGGGCTCGCATGGGCCTTCGAAGCCGTCGGGAGACTGGCCGCAACGGGCGTCCTCTCGCAGCTTCGGCTCGCGCTCTCCGAGCGCCGGCTCGTCGACCGGCCGACGGCGCTCGACGGGGCCCAGAGCGCCGAGCTGGCCGCCGCCTCGGTCTTCGGAGCCACGACGCTCGAGACATACTTCGGCCGGTTCCTGCCCCAGCTCGTGCTCGCGGTGCTCGTGCCGGTCGCGGTCGTCGCCTGGATCATTCCGATCGACGCCGTCTCCGCCGCGATCATGATCGTGACGCTCCCGCTGGTGCCCGTCTTCATGATCCTCGTGGGCGGCCACACCGCCCGGCGCACCGAGGAGCGAGCCGAAGCCCTGGGCCAGCTGGCCGTCCACTTCCTCGACGTCGTCCGCGGCCTGCCGACGCTGCGGGCGTTCAATCGGGGCGGCGCGCAGTCGCTCGCGATCGCCGAGCGGGGTGAGCGGTATCGCCGGGCGACGATCGCAACCCTGCGCATCTCGTTCCTCTCGGGCGCGGTGCTCGACCTCGCCGCGACGCTCGGCGTCGCGCTCGTGGCCGTCAGCGTGGGGCTGCGGCTGGATGCCGGCCGGATCGGCCTCGAGTCCGCCCTGACGGTGCTGATCCTGGCGCCCGAGCTCTACCTCCCGCTTCGCAACGTCGGCGCCATGTACCACGCGAGCGCCGACGGGGCCGCCGTCGCCGGCCGGCTGCTTCCGCTGGCCGAGCCGATCTCGCAGGGTCCGGGCGGCGGCAGGCGCTCGCCGAGCCCGCGCGGGGCCGTCGTCAGGCTCGAGCGCGTCTCGTATGCGTACCCGCTGCGTCCGGTCCCCGTGCTGTCGGATGTCGACCTGGAGCTCGATCCGGGTGAGGTCGTGGCGCTCGTCGGGCCCACCGGGAGCGGCAAGAGCACTGTGGCATCGGTGCTCCTCGGCTTCGCCGCGCCGACGGCGGGCCGGGTGACGGTCGGCGGGGTGGAGCTCGCCGGCTGCGAGATGCCGCTCTGGCGCCGTTCGGTGGCGTGGGTGCCGCAGCGGCCGACGGTGTTCCGGGGCACAGTCGCCGAGAACATCCGCCTCGGCCGCCCGTCGGCGCCCACACGGTCGGTTCGCGAGGCGGCGGAGCTCGCCGGCGCGGACGCCTTCATCCAGGGTCTTCCTGATGGGTACGAGACCGCGGTGGGCGAAGGCGGGCGGTGCCTCTCCGCCGGGCAGCGGCAGCGCATCGCCCTGGCCCGTGCGTTCATCCGCCGAGCGCCCCTCGTGGTGCTCGACGAGCCCACCGCCAACGTCGACGCCGCGACCGCGGAAACGATCGGCGAGGCGATCGCGCGGCTCGGCGGCGAGCACACGGTGCTTCTGATCGCGCATGCGCCCGACGTCGTGCGCCGCGCGGATCGGGTCGTCGGGCTGGCCGCGGGCCGCGTGGCCGATGACCGATGGGCGGTGGCAGCGCCGTGATCGCGACCACCCGGAGGCTGCTCGACCTCGCCCCGCCGCCGTGGGCCCGGCTGGCGCTGTCGGTCGCGCTCGGCGCCGCTGCGGTCGTGTGCGGCGTCGGTCTGATGGCCACAGCCGGATACCTGATCGCGCGCGCCGCGGAGCGCCCGGAGGTGCTGTCGCTGACGGTGGCGATCGTGGCGGTGCGGTTCTTCGGGCTTGGGCGGCCGCTGGCCCGGTATCTCGAGCGGCTCTCGTCGCACGACGTCGCGTTCCGGCTCCTGGCCCGCGTCCGAGTGCGCTTCTACGACCGGATCGAGCCGCTCGCGCCGGCCGGACTCGACGCGTATCGGCAGGGCGACCTGCTCGGCCGCATGGTCGGCGATGTCGATGCCCTCCAGAGCCTCTATCTGCGCGGCCTGGGCCCGCCGGCCGTCGCCGTGCTGGTCGGGGCGGTCGCGGTCGGCGTCACAGCGGCGATCCTGCCGGTCGCAGCCGTGATCATGGCGGCCGGGCTGCTCGTCGCCGCCACGGTGGTGCCGCTCGTCAGCTGGCGGCTGGGGCGCTCGGCGGCGGGCATGGCCGCGGCGCAGGGCGCGCTGAGCGCCGAGCTCGTGGAGGTGCTCCGGGGCGCGCCCGAGCTGGCCGCGTGCGGCAGGGAGGACGCGACCCTGGCACGGCTGGCAGGGCTCGATCGGACCGTCGTGCGCATGTCTCGCCGGGAGGGCCTCGCCGCCGGTGTCGCCGACGGGCTGGGGATCGCCGTCGCCGGGCTCACCGTCGTCGGAGTGCTCGCAGTCGCCGCCGCCGCCCGATCCGCCGGCACGATCGACGGCGTGCTCGTGGCGACGCTCGGGCTCCTCTGTCTGGCGTCGTTCGACGCGGTCTCACCGCTGCCGGAGGCGGCCCGAGAGCTCTCGGCGACGCTCGCCGCCGGCCGCCGGGTGCTCGACATCACCGACCGCGAACCGCTGGTTCGCGACCCCGCCGGCGCGGCGCGCGTCCCGTCGGCCCGGCCCACGTTCGCGCTCGAGGGCGTCGGCGCCCGGTACGCACCCGGTGAGCCGCTCGTCCTCGACGGCGTCAGCTTCGAGCTGGCCCCGGGGCGGAGGCTCGCGCTCGTCGGTCCGAGCGGGGCCGGCAAGACGACGATCGTGAACCTCCTGCTCCGCTTCCTCGACCCGTCGTCTGGCCACGTCACGCTCGACGGGCACGATCTGCGCGACTACCGCCAGGACGACGTCCGCCGCGCGATCGCGGTTGCCGGCCAGGACTTCCATCTGTTCACGACGACCATCCGGGAGAACGTGCGGCTGGCGCGGCCCGCCGCGACCGACGCCGAGCTGGAGGACGTGCTTCGCCGCACCCGCATCTGGGACTGGGTCGCAACGCTCCCCGAGGGGATGGGCACGATGGTCGGAGAGGAGGGCACATGGCTCTCGGGAGGTCAGCGCCAGCGGATCGGCCTCGCCCGCGCGCTCCTCGCAGACGCCCCCATCCTCGTCCTGGACGAGCCGACGGCCCACCTCGACACCGCGACCGCCCAGGCGCTCCTGGACGACGTCGTCGACGGGCTTGGCGACAAGAGCCTGCTCCTCATCACCCACCGGTCAGAGGGGCTCGAGCGGATGGACGAGATCCTCGAGCTCGACGACGGCCGGGTTACGGCGGCGTGATCCCCCAGGCGCTTCGGAACGAGGCGCCCGGCTCGATGCGGACGAGGCCCTCGCCCGTGCGAAAGGCGTTCGGCGGGCACGTCATCGGCTCGACGGCGAGGCTGCGCCGGGCGACGTCGGCCAGGGGGTCGCCGGTGAAGAGCATGAGGTAGCCGTAGGCCTCGTCGACCCACAGGGTGAGCCTCCGTCCCGCTCGCGAGCCGGCGAGCTCGACCCGCGCCAGGCCGTCCGCGCCGCGCTCGAGGTCGGTGAAGGCGTGGTCGAGCCGCGTCGAGCCGATTCGCCTCGGCCGCCGGAAGTCGTAGTCGGTCCCGTCGACCGACTCGGCGCTCACCGGAAGCCCGCGCTCGTCGGTCCGGAGCACCGTCCACCCGGGACAGCGAAGGATCGCCGAGTCGACGGTTGCCGTGCCGACGGTGAGGTACGGGTGCGCGCCGCTCCCGTAGGGGCAGGCGTCCGGGCCGGTGTTGGTCGCCGTCGTCGACACCCGGAGCCCGTCGGCTGACAGCTCGTACTCGATCCGGAGCTCGAGCGTGAACGGATACCCCGGCTGCGGCCGGAGCAGATGCTCCATCACGACGCGGTGCGGCTCGCGCTCGGCGACGGTCCATGTCGCCTCGCGGACGAGGCCATGGATCGCGTTCTCGTGCTCGGGCTCGGTCAGCTCGAGCTGGTGGTGCCGGCCGTCGAACTCGTAGCTCCCGTCCTCGAGCCGGTTGGGCCACGGGATGAGCACCTGCCCGCGTCCGGAGCGGCACGGCTCGCCCGCCCGGTATCCATCGATCACCTGCCTCGTCCCGCTCGAGTACGCGCGCAGGCCGCCGCCGTCCGTGACGACGACCGCCCGCTGGTCGCCGGCCGCGATCGCCACCTCCTCGCCGGGCGTCCGGACGGGCGCCAGGGTCGCGTCAGGCGAGACGTTCGAGCACACGGTCACCCACCCTGAGCGCGTTCGCCATGGCCGTGAGCGCCGGGTTCACGGCTCCGATGCTGGGAAAGACGCTGGTATCGGCCACATACAGGTTGTCGAGCTCGTGCGCGCGGCAATCGGCGTCGAGCACGGACGTCGCCCGGTCGGTGCCGAACCGGCACGTGCCGGCCTGGTGCGCCACTCCGGCGACGGGGATGTCGTTCGCCATGTAGGCGAACCGGTGGAACAGGTGATCAGGCTCCATCCGCAGCCTGCCGAGCATCGCCTTCAGCTGTTCGTGCAGGCGCCTCTTCGGCTCGTCGTTCGTCGGCGTGTAGCTCAGGGTGAGCTTGCCATCGCCGGCGACGGTCACCCGGTTCTCGGGCCGGGGCAGATCCTCGGTCGAGAGCCAAAAGTCGACCGCGTGGCGGGCGACGCGTTCGAGCGACCACTGCGGGGCGAGCTTCGTCTCGCCCGGCTTCTCGCCGCGGAACATCGGCGCCTGCGACTTCCCGACCATTTGGATGTTCCCGAGCGGGAACTCGAAGTCGTCACTTCCGAAATAGAAGTCGTTCAGGCCGAGCGTCTTCTGGAAGATCGTCGGGTTCTCGTCGCGCGACAGCGCGAGCACCGCCGCGCTGTTGTGGAACATGTAGTTCCGCCCGACCTGGTCGGATCCGTTGGCGAGCCCGTTCGGGTGCCGGTCGTTCGCAGAGAGGAGCAGCAGCCTCGCCGTGTTGGCGGCGCCGCAGGCCAGGACGACGATCCCGCCCGCGTACCGCTCGGTGCCGCCGTCGCGCTCGACGACGACCTCGGTGACGGCGGTGCCCGCCTCGTCGGTCTCGAGCTTCACGACCTTGCTGTTGGTGAGCAGCGTGACGTTCGGGTGCTCGAGCGCCGGCCGGACGCCGAGCACCTCCGCGTCCGACTTCCCGTGCACGGCGCACGGGAAGCCGTCGCAGTTCTGGCACCGCACACAGGCGCTGTGCGGCATGTCCTTCTCGGCGAGCCGGATCCCGCACGGGGCGTGGAACGGGTTGAACCCGGCCGCCGCGAGGTCGTCGGACAGCTGCTGGATCCGAGGCTCGTGCGAGACGGCCGGGAACGGGTACGGCGCGCTCGCGGGAGGCTCGGTCGGATCCTCGCCTCGGGCGCCGTGCACCTCGTACAGCTTCTCGGCCTGGGTGTAGTACGGCTCGAGCTCGTCGTAGGAGATCGGCCACGCGGGTGAGATGCCGTCGTGGTGCTGGAGCTCGCCGAAGTCCTCCTTGCGGAGCCGGTAGAGCGCGGCGCCGTAGAGCTTGGTCGCACCGCCGACGAAGTAGTGGATCTGGGGCTGGAACGCGGTGCCGGACGGGTCGTACCAGGTGTCCGGCGAAACGTACCGGTTGTCGACGAACACGTCCTGTGCGAGCCAGTTCTGCGGCTCGCGGGGCAGCCAGTCACCCCGCTCGAGGAGCAGGATGCGCTGGCCGGACGGCGCCAGGTGGCGGGCCAGCGTCCCGCCGCCCGCGCCGGTCCCGATGATGATCACGTCGTAGTCGTCCA
>JBOHBE010000221.1:0-2030 GCA_050698235.1 Gaiellales bacterium | reverse complement strand
GGCGGGCGGCTGCGAGCGCCGCAGGTAGAGCGCGGCAACCGGGAGCAGCACGGCGCCGACATCGCTTGCAGCGAGCGCCGCGACGCCGGCCGGGCCGGTGGCCTCGAGATGGTCGACCGACCGCGCGCCGAGCTCGATCGCGAGCGGGATCGCTCCCGACTCGGTGAACTGGTCGCCGTGGAGGCGGGCCACGAGGCCGTGCTCGATCGCCGCGCGCAGGTACCTGTCGGCCTGCTCGGCCGAGAAGGCACCGCGCTCGAGGAAGACGTCCGCGTGCTCGGCCAGCCGGGCCGCCTCGGGCAGCACCTTCGCGATGGCGAAGTTGAGGTACTCGTCGGCCGAGCCGAACTCCGGCGGCACGGAGTGCGCTCCGAGATACGTCGGGACCGTCGCAATCGGGTGCGGGCCCGCCACCGCCCGAAGGCTCGCGAGCTCGGTCTCGAGGTCGAGGCCGTAGCCCGACTTGCCCTCGGCTGTCGTCGTGCCGTTGGCGGCCATCCATCCGAAGTGGGTGGCCGTCACGCCGGCGACGCCCGCCGGACCCAGGCCACGGGTGGCTTCGACAGTGGCGCGGATGCCGCCGCCCGACGCATGGATGCGCTCGTAGTCGGCGCCCTGGGCGCGCAGGTCGAACTCACCGGCCCGGTCGCCGCCGAACGCCGGGTGCGTGTGGCAGTCGACGAGGCCCGGGATCGCGACTGCCCCGCCGCACTCGACGCGCTCAAGGTCGGCGTGCGCGCGGGCCACGTCCTCGGGTGGCCCGACCGCGGCGATGCGACCGTCGACGATCGCGATCGCAGCCGGGGCGATCACGTCGATCCGCCCGAGGTCGGAGCCGCGAAGCGGCGCAGCCGACCCCGCCGGCGACGCCGCCGCGGTCAGCCCAGCGAGGAGGAGGCTCGGGCCCGGCTCAGGCGCGGCCATACGCCGGGATCAGGCCGCCGGAGAGGGGCGCCGACGCGTCGGTGCAGAGCCACTGCACGACCTCGGCCAGCTCCTCGCCCGTCGTCCACCGAGAGTGGTCGGCGTCGGGGTTCTCGGCCCGGTTGCGCGGCGTGTCGACGATCTTGACGACGACGGCGTTGGAGCGAATGCCCTCCTTGCGCACCTCGACGTCGACACACTGCATGAGGCCGCCGAGCGCGATCTTCGAGACGATGTAGCCCGAGGCGCCGGAGAACGGGGTGAGCATGGCCGACGTCCCGATGTAGACGATCGAGCCGCGGCCGGCGCGCCGCATCGGCCCGAGGACGGCCCGGGTCATGAAGTAGGCGGTGTCGAGGTTGATCGCCATCTGGCTCCGCCACACGTCGACGGGCTGCTCGTCGATCGTCCCCGCGGCCGCGAAGCCGCCGGCGATGTGGGCGAGCGCGTCGACCGCGCCGAACCGGTCTATGGCCGCGTCGACCACCGCGACGGCGGCGTCCGGATCCGACAGGTCGGCCCGGACGGGAACGGCGCCGGCGGGCAGGTCGTCGGGCGGCGCGTCCTCGCGGTGGGTAACGACGACGTTCCAGCCGTCGGCGACGAAGCGGTCGAGGACCGCCCTCCCCCAGCCGCCGGTCACACCCGTGAGAACCGCGGTCCCGTTCGCCACGGCTATCCGCCCATCGGCAGGTCGATGCCGCCGGTGTGCGCCGCGTCGATCGCCTCGGGGTAGCCCGCGTCGGCGTGCCGCGCGACGCCGATCGCCGGGTCGTTCGTCAGCACGCGCGTGAGCCGCTCGTCCATCTCGTCGGTGCCGTCCGCGACGATGACGAGCCCGGCGTGGATCGAGTTCCCGATACCCACGCCGCCTCCGTGGTGGACCGACACCCACGACGCCCCGGACGCGGTCGAGAGCAGCGCGTTCAGGATCGGCCAGTCGGCGATCGCGTCGGAGCCGTCCTTCATCGCCTCGGTCTCGCGGTAGGGCGAAGCGACCGAGCCCGCGTCGAGGTGGTCGCGGCCGATCGCGATCGGAGCCTCGAGCTCTCCGCGAGCGACGAGGTCGTTGATCGCGAGCCCGAGCTTCGCGCGCTCGCCGTAGC
>JBOHBE010000220.1:0-3141 GCA_050698235.1 Gaiellales bacterium | reverse complement strand
ACCTGATGCCGATCGAGTACCCCAAGCCGCCCGCCGACGCCGACAAGGCCGCGGCCGCCGGCGTGCTCGACGTCCACCGCTCCGAGACGCGCGGAAGGGCGCCGGCCCGCTCGCTGCGCGACATCGGCGACGGCGGCCGCCGCCTTGCCTCCCCCCATGCCGTCCACAACCTGGGCCTCGCGGATCTCGAGAAGCCCGGTCGCCTGGCGGACGCGCCGCTCACCGCCTGGCGCTACCTGGTCGAGGAGGCGGGGGCAACGGTCGCGAGCGCCGAGGTCGGCGTCGACGCCAAGGGCGCCGTGCGCGGCCTCGACCATGTGAACGAGGGGCCGTTCGTGAAGGCCACGGCGGCGGCGCAGAAGGCCGCGTCGAAGCTGCCGCAGGTGCGCGACGGCAAGGTCGAGGCGCGGGTGATCCGCATCCCCGCGCTCTACGTCATGGCCCTCTGGCTCAAGGATCTGGAGGGAGACAAGGACGTCATCGTCCCGATGGCGCCTTCCCCGGCGTTCCTCGAGGCCAACCGGCCCTACACGGAGCGCGAGTTCCTGAAGGCCCTGTCCGGGCCGGCGAAGGCGCGCGCCGGGTTCTCGAACGCGCCGGAGGCCGGCTGAGCGTCAGCTGCCGGGCTTCTTCGAGCCGCCGCCGTTCCCGTTCCCGCCGCCGCCGGGATGCGGCGGATGAGCCGGGTGGGTTGGGTGACTCGGATGCGTGGGGTGGGTCGGATGCACGGGATGCGTCGGGTGCGTGGGATGGGCCGGGTGGCTGCCGCTGTGCCCGTGCTCGCCCGCGTGGCTCTTGCCGCCGCTTGCCGCCGTCGAGATCTGGACTCCCTTGCCGGCCGTCGAATCGCCCTTGCCGCTCTCCCCGTGGCCGGCGCCCACGGGGGCAGCCGCGGCCGCCCCCGTGGTGGTCTGCGCCGGTGCCTCCCCCTTGAGGGCGGCGGTTCCGGACGTGGCAGCGGCATGGTCGCCTGACGAGGCTCCCACGAGCGATCCAACGCCGATGTGATCGAGGACCGCCGACACGGTCGACGATCCGGCGCCGGTCGCTCCAGCCGCGTACGCACCGCCCGTCATGGCGCAGAACGCGACGGCCGCCAGCACCGGGACGCGGCGGCGCCTCGACCCGTGCCAGCGTGCCGAGGCCTGCTTGACGGACGCGGGCTTGGCAAGCCCGAGGTCGCCGGGACGACGTGCCACGGCCGCCGCGGGCACAGGCACGCCCGCTGCAGATCGCGCCGTCCCCAGCAACTCCGTGACGGCCGCGAAGCCCGGAGGCGCGTCGGCAGGGTCGATCACACCGGCGAGCATCCGATCCGCGGTTTCGTCGTCCAGTCGAACCGCCCTCATGGAAAGGAAGAACGCGCCGAGGCCCATGGGCGTTACACCTCGCCTTCCCGGAAGGTCTCCCGCTCAATGTCCTTCGCAAGCCGCCGCAGGGCGCGGTGCTGGATGACGCGGACGGATCCGGGCGACCGGCCGGTGAGCTCGGCGACCTCCTCGGCGCTGTATCCACCGAGCACACGGAGCAGCACCACCTCGGCCTGGGCGGCCGGGAGCCGCTTGATCCTGGCGATCGCGGCGGCGCCGTCCTCTCCGATCTCCTCGTCGACGACCGGCTGGTCGAGCTCGAAGGCCCCGGGTGGGCGCAGCACGACGGAACGCTGCCACCACCGCCGCCGGTGGTCGAGGGCGCGCCGCCGGGCCGTGGCCAGCACCCACCGGCGAAAGGCTGCGGTGTCGCCGCGGAACGCGCCCGCTCCCGCGACGACCTCGACCCAGACCTGCGAGGCGACGTCCTCGGCGACGCTGCGGCCGACCACCGCGCCCAGGTATCTCACGACATCGCCCTGCACCGACGCGTACGCCTCCGCGACTCGGGCGTCGACGGACGCGCCGCCGTCCGACGCCCACCGGGTCTCGTCCGAGAGCCCTATCTTCGGCTCACCCTCATGTCGGTGGTTCTGCACTCAATGCCTCGCCCCAAGAGTACGCGCACCTCGGGCGAATGACGCATCCCAGACCGGGAGGGCCGCCACATGGACGGTCCTCCCGGCCCGAGCCGGCGAGGCTGCCGACGGATCACTTCGGAGGTGGAGGTACCAGGCAGGTCTGCGTCGGGCCGCCGCCCACGGGGACGATCTGGAAGTCGCCCGTGCCGGTGATGTGGGTCGAGACGGCGCCGGCCTGGCCGCTCGTGCTGCCGATCTTCTTCTCGTTCGGCGTCTTGCCGGGGGCCTGCGTGTACTTGATCGCGGTGCCGCCCGGGTACGGACCGAACACCGTGCCCGACCCCAGGTCGATGACGAGCACGTCGCCACCGCCCGTGTTCCCGACCTGGTAGAAGCCGTCGGGATTCTCGCCGCCCTTGGGATTCGTGCCCGGCGGCGTGAGCCCGGCCGGCGGGATGGTCTGCCCGTGCGGGTTCACGTACTCGGTGCACGGGCCGCCGTACTCATCCTCGGACGCCGTCGGTCCACCCGATCCCGAGACGGCGGTGTGGACAGCGTCCACGGCGTATCCCACGCCGCCGAAGCTCAGGAACGCCGCGGCCCCTGCCGTCGTCATGAGGAGCGCCAGCGCAGGGCGCGCCCTCCGTCGCGCGCGCGGGCCGCCGACCCGCTCGGCGATGTCGCGCTCGAGCTCGGCGCCGGGCTGGGGTCGTTCTGCCCGAAGCGCCGTTTCGAGCGCGGAGAATTCCCCGCCGCGCCGTCGGAACCTCTTCATCGTGGTGCCTCCCCCTCGTCGGTACTGCCTGTAACGGGAAACACCGCTCGTGCGACCCGCTTCGTTACACCCGCCCGGGGGGTGAATTTCGCCACCAGAAGGCGCTACGATCTGGCTCGTGACAGGGGTCTCGTGGAAGGTGATCGAGCACGGCTGGTCGGTGCGCTCGAGCGACGGTGAGGACGTCGGAGTGGTGTTCCTCGTGGTCGGCGACGAGAACGAGGACATCTTCGACGGCCTCGCGATCACCCACCACACGGGCTTCGCCGTCCACAACTTCGCCGACCGGCCCCACTACGCCGAGGCGTCCCAGGTGGGCGCGATCGACGACTCGGGCGTGGTGACGCTGACGATCACTGCCGAGGATGCTCGCGGCCTGCCGGTGCACGACCCGCCGCCCAGCGGCGAGATCGTC
>JBOHBE010000219.1:0-3025 GCA_050698235.1 Gaiellales bacterium | reverse complement strand
CCCTGCCTCTGGGAGGCGCACGGCCTCAGAGCAGGCTGTCGAGCCCCACGGTTACGCCGGGCGGCAGCTCGTGGAGCTTCGTGAGCGCCAGCAGCACGCCCGGGACGAACGCTTCACGCGAGGTCGTGTCGTGGCGGATCGTGAGCGTCTCGCCGGCGGCGCCGAAGATGACCTCCTGGTGGGCCAGGAGGCCGGGGAGGCGGACGGAGTGGATCGTCGGGTCGCCGCCGATCCGCGCGGCCGTGGCGAGCGATGTCCCGGAGGGGGCGTCACGCTTCGTGTCGGCGTGGAGCTCGATGATCTCGGCACGCTCCATCATCCGGCCGGCCTCCTCGGCGAACCGCATCATGAGGATCGCGCCGATCGCGAAGTTGGAGGCGTGGAAGAGCTGGACGCCGCGCCCGGCGGCGTGATCCCCGTACCGGGCAAGGTCGTCGGGCGAGAGGCCGGTCGTCCCCAGGATGAGCGGGACGCCCGCGGCGATCGACGTCTCGCAGGCTGCGCCCGCCGTATCGGGGATCGTGAAGTCGATGGCGACGTCCGCGCCGCGCTGAAGCACCTCGGTCAGGCTCACGCCGAGCGACGGCGCGGCCTGCCCCGCCAGCTCGAGGTCGTCGGCGGCCTCGATCGCCGCCGCGAGCCCACGGCCCACGTTGCCTGTTGCACCGGAGAGCGCGACCCTGATCACGGTCGGCGATGGTATCCGCAACGTCACAACCGGTGTCGCGCCGCTAGGCGGCGAGCGCGGGGTTCAGCAGGGCGACGGCGTCGGTGAAGCGGTCCTCGTTCGGGCCGATGGCCGCCGCCGAGAGCCGCTCGGGCACGAAGAACTGGCGGGCGAGGGCGGCGATCGCCTCGGGCTCGACCGCGTCGATCTCGGCGCAGATGCGATCCAGCGAGAGGATCTCGGTGTCGGTGAGGACGGACTTGCCGAGCCGGCTCGCGCGGTTCGAGGTGGACTCCATCGAGAGCATGATCCGGCCCTTCAGGTTCTCCTTAGCCCGTGTCAGCTCGGCCGGTAGGAAGCGGCCCTCCCCCATCAGGCTCAGCTGCTCGCCGATGATCCGGGCGCACTCGGCGAGGTTGTCCTCCCGCGTGCCGACGTAGATCCCGACCTGGCCCGTGTCCGCGTACTGCGAGCCGTACGTGTAGACCGAGTACGCCATCCCGCGCCGCTCGCGGATCTCCTGGAAGAGGCGCGAGCTGGCCGAGCCGCCGAGCATCGAGTCGAGAAGCGAGGCAGCGAAGCGCCGCGGGTCGGACCGCGAGACGCCGAGGCCGCCGAGGCACAGGTGCACCTGCTCGGTGTCCTTGCGCTGGAACACCGAACGCGGCGTCGCCTCGCCCACCCAGACCGGCCGCACCCCGGAGCCGCCGTCGGGCACCTGCGAGAGAGGCGCGAACCGGGTCTCGATGGCGTGCGCGAGCGGCTCGTGCTCGAGGTTTCCGGCGGCCGAGACCACGATGTTCGGGCCGACGTAGCGCGACCGGTGATAGGCGCGAACGTCGTCGGACGACGCGCCGGCAACGACCTTCGCCGATCCGATGACGGGCCTCCCGAGGGGGTGCTCCGCGAACACGGCCGAGGCGATCAGGTCGTGGACGAGGTCCTGCGGCGTGTCCTCGTACATCGCGATCTCCTCGAGGACGACGTCCCGCTCGGAGTCCATCTCGGCCGGATCGAACTGCGGCTGAAGCAGCATGTCGGCCATCACGTCGAGCGCCGTCTCGAGGTGGGCGTCGAGCACGCGGGCGTAGATGACGGTGTACTCCTTGGCGGTCGCGGCGTTCAGCTCGCCACCGAGGCCGTCGAAGATCTGGGCGATCTCCATCGCCGAGTAGCGCGCCGACCCCTTGAACAGGAGGTGCTCGATCAGGTGCGAGACGCCCTCCTCGCCGCTCACCTCATCGCGGGAGCCGGCGCCGATCCAGATGCCGATGGCAACCGAGCGCACCGACGAGACGCGCTCCGTGACGATCCGCTCGCCGCCGTCCAGGGTTGTGACCGTGTAGCGCTGCATGAGCGAGAATCCTAGGCGCGCACGGCGAGCGCCACGCCGAAGCCGCCGCCCGGGTCGGTCCACCAGCGACGCACGTCGAGCCCGGCGCCCGCGAGCTCCTCCTCCAGGCGGTCGCGGCGGAACTTGGCCGAGATCTCGGTGTGCATCTCCTCGCCCTCGGCGAACTTGACGACCAGGTCGAGCGCGGCGATGTGCACGGTCTGCGCGGTCCGCGCGCGAAGCCGGATGTCGACCCACTCGTTCGCGGCGTCCCAGCGGGGGACGTGATCGAACGCCTCGGGCTCGAAGTCCGCGTCCAGGCGGTTGTTCAAGATGCAGAGGACGTTCCGCGAGAACGCGGCCGTCACTCCGCCCGGGTCGTTGTAGGCCGCGAGGATCCGATCGGGCGACTTCACAAGGTCGACGCCGAGCAGCAGCATGTCGCCGGGCATGAGCGCGGCGGCGAGGTCGGTGAGGAAGTGCGAGCGGACGGACGGCGCGAGGTTGCCGATCGTGCTCCCCAGGAACGCGACCACTCGCCTGCCGCCGGCCGGAAGCGTCGGGAGATGGCGCTCGAAGTCGCCGACGACGGCGTGCACCCGGATCGCCGGAAACTCGGCGGTGATCGCCGCTGCCGCCGAGCGGAGCGTCGCCTCGTCGACGTCGAACGGGACGAATCGCTCAAGCGTGCCGGCCGCGGACATCGCCGAGAGCAGAAGGCGCGTCTTCTCGCTCGTGCCCGAGCCCAGCTCGATCAGTGTGTCGGCCTCGGCGGCGGCCGCGATCTCGCCTGCATGCGCATCGAGGATGGACCGCTCGCAGCGGGTCAGGTAGTACTCGGGGAGCCGGGTGATGGCGTCGAAGAGCGCCGACCCGCGCTCGTCGTAGTGCCACTTCGGGGGCAGGTGCTTCGGAGAGGCGGTGAGGCCGCGCAGCACGTCGTGGCGCAATGCGGCCTCGAGGTCGGCCGGGCCGAGGTGGATGTCGATCGTGTACGCCTCAGGCACGAGCGTGCAACCGTGGGT
>JBOHBE010000218.1:0-3956 GCA_050698235.1 Gaiellales bacterium | reverse complement strand
CCGGGGTTTGGCTAGAACAGGCGCTCGCCGCGCTCGCCGCGCTCGCCACTGTCGACGTGCTCGAGGTCGAGCAGCCAGCGCTTGACGTCGAGCCCGCCGCCGTAGCCGCCCAGCGCACCGCCGGTGCGCAGCACGCGGTGGCAGGGAACCACGATCGGCACCGGGTTTCGGGCCATCGCCTGCCCGGCCGCGCGGACCGCCCGCGGGCTCCCCGCAGCGGCCGCCAGCTCGGAGTAGGTCAGCACGCTCCCGAACGGGATCGCGTAGCACGCCTCGCGGGCCTTCAGGTGGAACCCGTGCGAGAGCTGCCAGTCAACCGGCGTCTCGAACGCATCCCGGCGTCCCTCGAAGTACTCGTCCAGCTCGCGGCGCACGCCGTCGAGCCGTGCGGGCACCTCGAGGACACGCGGCGACACTCGGTCGGCCAGCTCCTGGAGCACGCCGTCGAGCTCCTCGCCCTCGAACGCCAGCCTGACGATCCCGGCGTCCGTGACGGCCGCTGTCAGGTGGCCGAACGGCGAGTCCACGCCGGCGTACGCCACATCGATCAGCCCTTCGGCCTCCGCCCTCTTGGCAAATTCGGCCGTGTTCATCGCACCCACTCCCTTCGCACCGAGGCCAGGCCGGCGCGCACGTTCTGGCGCGCGGCATCCTCGGAGCACTCGATCACTCTCCCGATGGAGGCGTAGTCCAGGTCGGCTGCGAACCGCAGCGTCACCGCCGCCCGCTGCTTCCCCGGAAGCCGCCGCACCGCCCGCCACAGCTCCGGGTCGGGTCGCTCTGCCGGCGGCACCGGCTGCTCGGGAACCTCATCGACGGGCATCGGCCTGCGCTTCGCCGCGCGGTACGCGTCGAGCGCCTTTCGCTCGGCGATCCGCAGGAGCCAGCCCCTGAGGTTCGTCTGGTGGCGAAGACCGGGATACGCCCGAAGCGCTGACAGCATCGTCTCCTGCCAGCAGTCGTCTGCGTCAACCGGGCCGACGCGCGCCGCCAGGAAGCGGTGGACGTCGGGCCCGTGCTCCTCGAGGAGCATCTGGAACGGTGGCAGCCTCATGCCAGAGAAACGCCGCACCCGCCCACGGCGTGAGATCCCCTAGGCAGGCTGGAGCTCGGGGGCGTGCCGGCGCTCCCACTCCTCGGCGTCCGGGCTGAAGTAGACGAGCCGCGTCTTCTTCCATTCCTTCGTCGAGTAGAGGACGATCCGCTCGTCGAGGCCGGTCTCATCGGCGATCGCGTCGAGCACCGCCTCGCACTCGTCCCGGTCGCGCCCGTGCGTCATCGAGAAGAGGTTGTACGGCCAGTCGGGATATGTCGGCCGCTGGTAGCAGTGCGAGACGCCGCGGTAGGCGGCCATCAGCTGGCCCATCTCCTCGACCCGCTCGTCGGGCACCTTCCAGACGCCCATCCCGTTGGCCGTGAAGCCGGCCGAGCGGTGGTAGAGCACGGCGGCGAAGCGGCGCATCTGGCCGGTCTCCTGGAGCTCGGCCGCCTTCGCGAGCAGGTCGGGCACCGTGAATCCGTGCCGTGCTGCGGGCCCCGCGAACGGCTCGGGCAGCGGCCGCAGATCCGACTGGAGCGCACGCACCGCGGCGATGTCGCGGTCGTCGAGCGCGTCCGGCGCGGGCGCCTCGCGAACCGGCTCGGCGCGGATGCGCTTCGCGGCGGGATCACGGCCGCCGACCATGTCGAGGTCGACACCGATCTTGAAGAAGCGCAGGGCCGGCAGCGGCCGGATCGCCTCGACGTCGGCCATCTCGCCGAGCAGCTCGACCGTGCGGTCGAGGCCCAGCCGCGACGTCGGCGGGACGCCCAGTGTGAACCAGATGTTGTACTCGTGCTTGCGCTCGTAGTTGTGCGTGACGCCGGGGTGCGTCGAGATCACGTCCGCGGCCTCGTCGGCTCGATCGGCGGGGGCGCGGGCAGCGACCAGCATCGAGCGGTATCCGAGCTTGCGCGTGTCGAAGATCGCCGAGACCTGGCGGATGATGCGCTCGCCGCGCAGGCGCTGGACGCGCTCGATCACCTCGTCCTCGCTCGTCTCGAGCCGCTCGCCGATGGCGGCGTAGGGCCGTTCCACGACCGGGAACTCGTTCTGGATTAGGTCGCACAGGAGCTTGTCGGCGGCGTCCATCGCACCCGAAGGATACGCTCGGGGGATGAGAGCCGCCCCGGTCTCCGTTCTCGCCGCGTCGCTCGTGCTGGCTCCGGCGTGCGGAGGAGGAGGTCAGACGGGGACGGGCGCGGCGTTCGCGTTCGAGCAGAACTGCGCGGCCTGCCATTCGATCACCGCCGGCAAGCCCTCGCCGAATACGAACGCCGCCAACCTGGCCGACGTCCGCCCGACGCGTGAGGAGGTGCGCCGGGCGATCATCGACGGTCGGCCCGGGATGCCGAAGGGGCTCGTCGGCGGAGACGACGTCGACGACGTGGCGGACTACGTCGTCCAGAAGACGTCGCCGTGAGCGGGCTGCCACCGGATCTCGACCCGGCGACGGTGCGGGCCGTCGCGATGGATCTCGACCGGACGATCCTGGCCGACAATCTCGAGTTCTCGCCGGCCGTGGTGCGCGCCGTCGGCCGGCTCGGCGAAGCGGGCATCGCCGCGATCGTCGCGACCGGCCGCATGTTCGCCTCGGCGCGGCCGTACGCCCTCCAGCTCGGGGTGACCGCCCCCGTGATCTGCTACCAGGGCGCCCTCGTGGCCGACCCGCGCACGGGCGAGTGGCTGCTCCACCGGCCGATGGGCGTCGCGCTCGCGCATGAGGTGATCGAGGCGGTCGACGCCGCCGGGTTCCACATGAACGTCTACGTCGACGACCAGCTCTACGTCGAGGAGCTGAGCGAGGAGGCGGTCACCTACGCCACGCACGCCCGGCTCGAGGCGCACGCCGTCGGCGATCTGCTCGCGTGGCTCGACAAGCCGACGACCAAGATCGTCGTCGTCGGCGATCCGGAGAGGCTGGACGGGCTCCAGGACGATCTACGGGCTCGCTTCGACGGCCGGGCGTTCATCGCCAAGTCGCTGCCCATCTTCCTCGAGCTTGCGCTTCCGGGCGTGAGCAAGGGATCTGCGCTCGAGTTCGTGTGCGAACGGCTGGGCATCGACCCCGGAACGGTGGTTGCGTTCGGCGACGGCGCGAACGACGTCGAGCTGCTCGAGACCGCCGGCCTGGGCGTGGCCGTCGCCGACGCCGACGCCGCGCTGCGCCCGATCGCCGGCTGGACAGTGCCGAGCGTCGACGATGACGGCGTCGCGGGTTTCCTCGACGCGTTAGTAGACTCACGTTCCTGATGCTGGACGTCAGGCAGATCCGGGCGGATCCTGAGGGCACGAAGCAAGCGCTCGCCCGACGCGGCGAGGAGGCCGTGCGGGACGTGGACGAGTTCCTCGCCGTCGACGCCCAGAGGCGCGAGCTCCTGACGAGGGTCGAGGAGGCCCGGGCAGATCGGAACGCGGCCGCCAAGGCCATCGCCGAGGCGAAGCAGCGCGGCGAGGACGCCGCCGCCGAGATCGCCCGCCAGGCGGAGCTGAAGGAGCAGCAGGCTGCCGACGAGGCCGCGCTCGCGGAGGCCGATGCCGCCGTGGGCGAGGTGATGCTCCGCATCCCGAACATCCCCCACCCGTCCTCGCCCGCCGGCGCGGAGGAGGAGGACGCCGAGATCGTCCGCATGTACGGGAAGCCGCCGGAGTTCGGGTTCGAGCCGCGCGACCACCTCGACCTCGCCGGGCCCGGCGGGCTGGGCCTGATCGACACCGAGTCGGCCGCGCGCGTCTCGGGGAGCCGGTTCCACTACCTGAAGGGCGACCTCGTCCGGCTCGAGTTCGCGCTCATCCAGTGGGGCCTCACGAAGCTGGCGACGAAGGGGTTCGTCCCGGTCATCCCGCCGGTGCTCGTGAAGCGCGAAGCGATGGTCGGCACCGGGTTCTTCCCCGAGGCCGAGGCGCAGGTGTACGC
>JBOHBE010000217.1:0-5406 GCA_050698235.1 Gaiellales bacterium | reverse complement strand
GCGATTCTATCGAAGGGGGAAGAGGACACCCGCCGCCCCCGTCTGGTGGGTATCTGATCGTCTCGAGGAGGAGCACACCAGATGTCTCGTATCTCTCGTATCGTCCCGACAGCCGTCCTGACCGTTGCCGCGCTGGCGCTCGTCGCGCCGGCCGCGCAGGCCAAGCCGACCACGGCCCCGTCCGGCGGCCCGAACTCGACCAGCGTGAGCCCGATCGCGGCGTCGTCGCAGGCCGCGCACCGCAACTCGGTCCCGAAGGTCACCACCGTCGTCGTCACCACCGGCGACACGCCTCTCGCGAACCCGGTGGAGGGCTCCGACACGCTCGGCGTCGGCCTCCTGCACGCAAGCACCGTTCCGTCGCACAGCGATTCTCAGCGCCCGGTCTCGGTGCCCGCAACGCCGTCGAACGGTTTCGACTGGACATCGGCAGCGATCGGCGCAGGCCTCGTCGGCATCCTCATGCTGATGGTGGCCGGGGGCGTCGGCTTCCGCCGCCGCGGACAACTGGCCGCCTGAGCCAAGGGGCAGCCACATCCCAAGGGGTTCGGCCTCACCCTCCCAGAGGCCGGGCCCCTTTGGGCTGGTCCTAGATGTCGTCGTTCGGCGGCGGCGCCTGGCCCTGGGCCAGGATCTTGGCCGCGTAGATCGCGGCGTTCCGCGCGCCGTTGATCGCCATGCAGGCCACCGGGACACCCGACGGCATCTGGACGATCGAGAGCAGCGAGTCCATGCCGCCCAGGTCGGACGTCTTCATCGGGACGCCGATCACCGGGAGCTCCGTGTACGCGGCGATCACGCCCGGCAGGGCCGCGGCCTTGCCGGCGCCTGCGATGATCACGCGGACGCCGCGAAGCGCCGCGGTCGAGGAGTACTCGGCGACGCCGCGAGGGTCGCGGTGCGCCGAGAGCACCCTCATCTCGAAGGTGATCGCGCGCTCGAGCAGCTCGTCGGCCGCCGCCTGCATGACCTCCTTGTCGGACTCCGACCCCATCAGGATCCCGACCTGCGGCCCGTCGGTCTCGAGCTCGGCCCAGAGGTGCTTGACCTCGGGAGCGGGGACGGGATCAGGCATGCACGTGCTCCAGGTGCTCGGCCGCCAGGGCGATGTCGGTGCGGTGCATGCTTCCCTCCAGGTGGATCAGGTCGACGGCGGAGTAGGCTCGGCGGCGGGCCTCGGCGAAGTCGGACCCGGTCGCCGTCACGTTGAGGACGCGCCCGCCGGCCGCTACCAGCGCGCCGTCGTGCTCCGCCGTCCCGGCGTGGAAGACCGTGACCCCCTCGACCGCGCCGGCCGCCTCGATCCCCGAGATCGGCCCGCCGACCTGCGGCGTCTCGGGATATCCGCCGGAGGCGATCACGACGCTCACGCAGGGCTCGCGGAGCTCGCTTGCCGTGACGTCGGCCAGCGAGCCGGTCGCGGCCCGGTGCAGCAGGTCGAGCAGGTCGGCATCGAGGCGCGGCAGGATCACCTGCGCCTCGGGGTCGCCGAACCGGGCGTTCCACTCGAACACGCGCGGGCCGGTGGGGGTGACCATGATCCCCGCGTAGAGGCAGCCTCGAAACGGCGTGCCGAGCCGGGCGAGCTCGTTCACGACGGGCCGGTGGATCGTGGCGACGATGTCGTCGACCAGATCGGGGGTGACGCCGGGGACGGGCGAGTAGCACCCCATGCCACCCGTGTTGGGGCCGCGGTCGCCGTCGAGCGCGCGCTTGGCGTCGCGCGCAGCCGGCAGCGGCACGACGTGCTCGCCGTCGCACAGCGCCAGCAGCGACAGCTCGTCGCCCTCCAGAAGCTCCTCGACCAGCACGCGCCGGCCGGCCGAGCCGAACCGCTCGCCGACCAGGCACTCCTTGACCGCCTCGTGGGCCTCGGCGACCGAGCCGCATACCGTCACGCCCTTGCCCGCCGCAAGGCCGTCGGCCTTGATCACGACCCGCCCCTCGGCCTCGGCGATTGCCGCGTGGGCGGCGGCCAGCGTGTCGCACACCACGGCGCGCGCGGTCGGCACGCCCGCCGTCTGCATGACCGTCTTTGCGAACGCCTTCGAGCTCTCGATGCGCGCCGCCGCGGCGGATGCTCCGAAGCAGGCGATGCCCGCGTCGGCCATCCGGTCGGCCAGGCCGGCCGCGAGCGGCGCCTCCGGCCCCACGACGACGAAGTCGACGGCCAGCCGCGACGCCAGCTCGGTCATCGCCTCGAGCTCGGAGACCGCCACATCGTGGAGCGTCGCAACCCGGCCGATCCCGGGGTTCCCGGGCGCGGCGTGGAGCACTGTGAGGCCCGGCGACTGGGCCAGCTTCCATGCGAGCGCATGCTCGCGGCCGCCGGATCCGACGAGGAGGACTCGCATGGTTCCGAGTCTACAGGTCGTGCGCGAGCGCGGACGCCCGCCGTCTTCTTCGCTCACGGGGGGCGGGCGAGCCGGGAAGCTCCCGCGCGACAACGGGTCGTCGGCATGGCCGGCGAGGCGTTCGCTGCCGATCGCCCACTCGAGGACGATGCCCCACGCGAATCCCGGCACCGCGAGTGCCCAGCACGGCCGGACCCAAAGACGCGATGCGCTAGACCCGCTCCATGCGGGCGTAGGCGTCGACCGCCCGCTCGCGGGCCCGGGTGGCCTTGGCAAGCTCGGGGCGAAGCCGCTCGAGGTGGGCGTCCGACGAGGCGTGCCGCGACAGCAGGCTGACGTTCAGGTGGGCCAGCGTCGCCGCCGAGCGCGCCGACGCCTCGGCGAGGAGCGCTCCCGCCAGCGCGTCGCCCTCCAGGTTGCGGTTGCCCGTCTCGGCCATGTCGGCGGCGAGCGTGGCCAC
The DNA here is from genome assembly GCA_050698235.1 of Gaiellales bacterium. GTDB lineage: Bacteria > Actinomycetota > Thermoleophilia > Gaiellales > JAICJC01 > JAICJC01. The sequence goes on along the minus strand of JBOHBE010000217.1, from coordinate 2,592 downwards.
CTCGGCGGCAACCCGCAGGACATGGATCGGGCACGCGATCGCCCCCGCGACGGCAGTGTCGAGGCGGGTCGTCCGCTCCTCGCCCGGAGCCATGCGGAGCGCCTCGAGCACCACCGCATACGCGCGGCCGTCGGCGTGCGCCAGCGACGAGACCTCGTGCCGCAGCTCGTGCGCCCTGTCGCGCACATGCTCCAGGCCCTTCGCCGACGCGAACGACGCGGCCATCTCGACGAGGCCGGCGGCCATGGCGCAGGTCACGGCCGCCGCAGCGCCGCCCCCCGGTGCGGGGGTGCGGGCCGCGAGGTCGTCGAGGAACTCGGCGACCGTCGCCGTCATGTATGGGTCGGGCGTGCCGTTCGCGTCCGCGGGGGCGGCGGTCTTAGAAGAGGCCGACGGTTCGTCCATCGTCGTCGATATCGACGTTGAAGCCGGCCGGCGTCTTGCCGAGTCCGGGCATCTGCATGATGTCCCCGCAGAGCGCCGTCAGGAACCCAGCGCCGGTGTAGGGCCGGATGTCGCGGACCGGGATGCGGAACCCGGTGGGCGCGTTGGCGAGCGCCGGATCCGCCGAGAGCGAGAGGTGCGTCTTGGCCATGCAGATCGAGAGCCCGGTCAGCCCGTCGCGGGTGAACTGCTCGATCTTCTGGCGCGCGGCGGGCAGGAAATCGACGCCGTCGGCCTGGTACACGCGTGTCGCGATCTTCTCGATCTTGACGTCGATCGGGTCGGAGTCCTCGTAGACGAAGCGGAACGATCCCGGCTGGTCGGCCGCGTCGGCGACCGCCTCGGCCATGTCGGCCGCGCCCGCCCCGCCCTGCGAGAAGCCCTCGTTCAGGACGGCCGCGTGGGCGCCGTGGTCGAGTGCCAGCTTCTGCACGAGCGCGACCTCGTCGTCGGTGTCGCCGGGGAACCGGTTGGCCGCAACGACGCACGGCACGCCGAACTCCTTGGCGTTCACGATGTGGCGACCGAGGTTCGCCGAGCCCTGCTCGATGGCGCGCAGGTTGTCGGCCGCGGAGTTGCGCGGGTCGTCCTCGAGTCCGGCGTGATGCTTCAGCGCCTTCGCCGTGGCCACGATCACGATCGCGTTCGGGGCGAACCCGCCCGCCCGGCAGACGATGTCCATGAACTTCTCCATCCCGAGGTCGGAGCCGAAGCCCGCCTCGGTGATGAGGTACTCGCCCATCTTGCGGCCGGCCAGGTCGGCGACGATCGAGCTGTTGCCGTGGGCGATGTTGCCGAACGGGCCGATGTGCATGAAGCACGGCTGGCCCTCGAGCGTCTGGATCAGGTTCGGCTTGAGCGCGTCCTTCAGGAGCACCGTCATCGCGCCCGCGCATCCCATCTGCTCGGCGGTGACCGGGGCTCCGTCGACGTCGTAGCCGACGGTGATCGCGCCGATCCGGCGGCGCAGGTCCTGCAGCGAGGTCGCCATGCCCATGATCGCCATCACCTCGGAGGCGGCGACGATGTCGAATCCGGTCTCGCGGGGGAGGCCGTGGGTCGGTCCGCCCAGGCCGGTGATGATGTTGCGCAGGTGACGGTCGTTCATGTCGACCGCCCGCCGCCACGTCACCCGGTGCGGGTCGATGTTGCGCTCGTTGCCATAGAACAGGTGGCGGTCGACGAAGGCCGCGAGCATGTTGTTGGCGGCTGCGATGGCGTGGAAGTCACCCGTGAAGTGCAGGTTCAGGTCTTCCATCGGCACGACCTGGGTGAGGCCGCCGCCGGCGGCGCCGCCCTTGATGCCGAAGATGGGGCCGAGCGACGGCTCGCGCAGGCACAGCACCGGCCGCTTGCCGATGTGGCCGAGTCCCTGCGTCAGCGACACCGACGTCGTCGTCTTGCCCTCACCGGCCTTGGTGGGGGTGATGGCCGAGACACAGACGACCTTCGCGTCGGGCACGCCCGCCAGCCGGTCGAGCGCGCCCAGGCTGACCTTGGCTTTGTACTTGCCGTACAGGTCGACCTCGTCCTCCTCGAGGCCGATCTCGCGGGCGATATCCATGATCGGGCGGAGGGTCGCTTCCTGTGCGATCTCGAGGCTGGACTTCAACGCGGGCTCCTTGGGTGCGTGGTGGTGGTTTGGTGGCCTAATGAGAGACGGCGGCTGCGCCGCGCTCCGACACGATCTCGTTCTCGTAGAAGCGGGACAGCCGGAACGGCGCGATCAGGTCGGGCGTGTGGCCGGTCGCCCCGAGCTGCGCCATCGTCTTGCCGACGATCGGCGAGGCCTTGAAGCCGTAGGTGCCCCAACCCGCGTCCATCAGGAAGCCGTCGGTCTCGGTCAGGCCCATGATCGGGGAGTAGTCGGGCGAGACGTCGCAGAGGCCGGTCCACTGGCGCAGGATGCGGGCGTGGCCGAGCATGGGCAGGAGCTCGACCATGTGCATGGCCAGATCCTCGATGAACCGGAATGTGCCCTGGTTGGAGTAGCCCGAGTAGGGCTCGATCTCGGAGCCCATCACGAACTCGCCCCGGTCGGACTGCGAGATGTAGATGTGCAGCGTCCCCGAGACGATGATCTTGCGCAGTAGCGGCTTCACCGGCTCGGTCACGCAAGCCTGGAGGATGTGCGTGGTCAGGGGCAGC
>JBOHBE010000216.1:0-1818 GCA_050698235.1 Gaiellales bacterium | reverse complement strand
TCGCTCCTCTACTGGGCGGGGACGCCGGTCTGGCTCGGCGGCTCGGTGACCGTCGTCGCCATTGCAGTGTGGGAGCGCTTCCTGTTCGACCTGTCGATGCCGGGCATGCTCGTGTTCGGGTCGCTGTTTGTCGCGGGAGCCACCGCCGCCGCGATCGCGCCGCTCCGGTACGGCAAGTGGGTGCCGTCGAGCGGCGCGATCGGCCAGGTCGTGCTGCTCACGTTCTTCACGGCCTCGGTCGCCGCCTACGGCGCCGAGCATGGCGTCCACGGCCTGACGCTCGGAGGCTTCGCGCCCGACGCGACGGTCTTCGTCGCCGTCGCGCCGATCCTGCTCTACAGCTTCGTCGGGATCGAGCTCCCGGCGACCGCCGGCGAGGAGATGGTCGACCCGCGCCGCGACATCCCCGTCGCGATCCTCCGTGCCGGCATCGCCCAGGCGCTCATGTACGGCGTGCCGATCCTTGCCGTCCTCTTCGTGCTGCCGGCGAAGCAGATCTCGTCGCTGCACGGGCTGATCGACGCGATGGCGACCGTGTTCACCGTGTACGGCGCGGCGGGCGACGCGCTCGGCGTTGCGACCGCCGCACTCTTCATCTGGGTGCTCCTGGCGAGCGGGTCGGCCTGGATCATGGGCGCGGGCCGGGCGCAGGCCGCCGCCTGCCTCGACGGCGGCGGGCCTGCGATCCTCGGCCGGATCAGCGAGCGCACCGGCGTGCCCATCGTGATGGCCGTGGTCTCGGGCGTGGCGGCGCTCGCCACCATGGTCGCGGCGCTGGCCGTCACTCATGGCGACGGCCAGCGCTATTTCTCGGCCGCCCTGACCGTGGCCGTCGCGCTCATCGTGCTCGCCTACCTGTTCGTGTTCCCGGCGTTCATCCGCCTGCGGTACTCCCATCCGGCGATCGATCGGCCGTTCCGCGTGCCGGGAGGCCTCGTGGCGGCCTGGGCGGTCTCGCTGCTCTCGACCGGGTGGGCGTTCCTGGCGACCGCGAGCCTCCTGTGGCCGGGCATCGGCACCGCGCATCCAGACTCGGCGCTCCCGGCCGGATTCGAGGGCGATCGGATGACCTTCGAGGCGATCGTCCTGACGCCGGTCGCGGCCCTGGTCGTGGTCTGCGGGATCTTCCTCGTGCTCGGCGCCCGCGCTCGGCGGGCTTCCGTCGAGCCTGTCCCACGCCTGAGGGCCGTCCGATAGCGGACGCGTGATTGCCGCTGCCAGCGGCCGGGTATATCCTCCCCGCTGCCGATCTCATCCTGGTGTGGCAGCCGAGAGAGGAGGACGGATATGAGGCTCCTGAGCAGAGGAGTCGTCGTTGTAGGTGTTGCGACGCTGGCCGTCGCGACGGCGGCGGGGTGCGGTTCGTCGAGTTCGTCGAGTGGAGGCTCGGGAGGGAACAGCTCGCCCCCCGCCTCCGTCCCGAACATCGACGCCAGTGCGTTCACTGCGGACTTTTCGCTGATGAAGCAGCTGACGGGGCTCGCCGCCCAGGGCAAGGGCAAGGTCGGAGTGCTCCTGCCTGATACCACCACCTCGGCGCGGTACGTGACCTACGACGCGCCGTACCTCACCCAGGCGTTCAAGACCGCGGGGTTCACGGACTTCAAGATCGACAACGCCCAGGGAAGCGCGTCGACGATGCAGCAGCAAGCCGAGGCTGACATCACCGAGGGCGCCTCCGTCCTCCTCGTCGACCCGCTCGACCCGGGATCCGGCGCGGCGATCGAGTCGAATGCCGAGTCCAAGGGCGTGAAGGTCATCGACTATGACCGGCTCGTCACCGGCGGCCCGTCCGACCGGTACTACGTGAGCTTCGAC
>JBOHBE010000215.1:0-3814 GCA_050698235.1 Gaiellales bacterium | reverse complement strand
GCTCGTCCCGGGCGGGCAGACGATGCCGGAGACACCCAGCTTGGCGGCTTCGGCCAGGCGCGGGCCGGTGTGCGACACGGGCCGGACGCGACCGGTCAGCCCCAGCTCGCCGAAGCAGGCGAGGCGGTGCGGCGCCGCCCGGCCGCGGGCCGACGAGACAATCGCGAGCGCCACCGCCAGGTCGGCGGCCGGCTCGTCGACACGCACCCCGCCGGCGACGTTCACGAAGATGTCGGAGGCGCCCAGGGCGACGCCGGCGTGGCGGCCGAGCACGGCGACGATCATCGACAGCCGGTTGCGGTCAAAGCCGGTCGCCTGCCGCCGCGGCATCGCCAGGTCGCTCGGCGCCACCAGTGCCTGCATCTCGAGCACGATCGGACGCGTGCCCTCGATCGCGGGCAGGAGCACCGAGCCCGGACCCGCCCCCTCGGGCTCGGCCAGCGCGGCCGACGGGTCGGTGACGGCCTCGAGGCCGGCGTCGGTCATCTCGAAGATGCCGATCTCGTCGGTCGAGCCGAAACGGTTCTTGACCGCCCGCAGCACCCGCAGGTGCCGGTAGCGGTCGCCCTCGAACTGGAGCACGGCGTCGACGAGGTGCTCGAGCACGCGCGGGCCTGCGACCGTCCCGTCCTTGGTCACGTGGCCGACGAGGACGATCGCGACGCCGCGCGACTTCGCAAGCCGCAAGAGCCGGTCGGCGGCCTCGCGCACCTGCGCGACCGACCCCGCCCCCGAGCCGACGTCGGCCGCGTGCAGCGTCTGCACCGAGTCGATCACGCAGACGTCGGGAAGCTCGGCGGCGATCGTCTCGACGACCACCTCGAGGTCGGTCTCGGCCAGGATGCCGACGCGCTCGGCAGCGGCGATGCGCTCGGCGCGCATGCGCACCTGGGCGGGCGACTCCTCTCCCGATACGAGCAGGGTGCTGAGGCCGCGCGCGGAGCACGAGGCCAGCGCCTGGAGCAGGAGCGAGCTCTTGCCGACCCCCGGCTCGCCGCCGATCAGGACGAGCGATCCGGGGACGAGCCCGCCGCCGAGCACGCGGTCGAGCTCGTCGATGCCCGTCGCCATTCGCCGGCCCTCGGCCGTGTCGACGTCGGCGAGGCGCGCGACCGCCGCCGGCCGCGAACGCCCGTTTCGGGCCTTCGGGCGGGCGGCCTCCTCCTCGAGCGTGTTCCACTCGCCGCACCCGGGGCAGCGGCCGAGCCACTTGGGCGCGGTATGCCCGCAGGCGGTGCAGATATAGGCGACGAGCGTCCGGGTCACGGACGTTCCATTCTGGCAGTGACGGCGGATGGCGCCCACGGGGCCCTGCATTGCTAACGTCCAAAGCCTTATGACCTACCAGAACCGCATCATCAAGGGCCGCTGGATCGCCGGCGCCGCGGTCGTGGCCGTCCTGGCCGGCGCCTGCGGCGGTGGGAGCTCGAGCGGCGGTGGCGGCTCCTCGGGTGGCGGCGGAGGCGGCGCCTCCGGCGGCCAGACCGTCGAGATCGACGTCGCCGGGAGCGGATTCGCGTACGCCGAGACCACCGCGACCGCAACCGCCGGCCACGTCGTGATCAAGTCGATGAACCCGCAGTCGACCGGCCACGACATCTCGCTCAAGGGCAACGGCGTCGACGAGCACGGCGACGTCGTCCAGGACGGCGGCGTGTCGACCATCGACATCGCCGACCTGAAGGCCGGGACGTACGAGTTCTACTGCTCGGTGCCGGGCCATGAGGCCGCCGGCATGAAGGGCACCCTGACCGTCAGCTAGCCGGGGTACTCGAACGCGCCGATGTCGGGCGGTCCGAACCGCGACGCGCCGTCGATGTCAACCGGCGGCGCGAGCGCGGCATCGGCAAGGTCGATCACGAGCGTCGAGCCGGCCGTCGGCCGCCCCTCCGCGTCGAGCAGCGGGTCGCCGATGACGTCCGTGAACGCGCAGGCCGTCCCGGCGACGACGACGTTGCTCAGCGAGTCGCGGTCGCTCCCGCAGACGAGCGCGGGCACCATGAGCCAGGCGATCACGTTGTTCGCGATCAGCGGGCGGTTTCGCCTGAGCACATGCGCATAGCCCGGGCTGAGGACGATCGACGACTCCGCGTGGTGGCCCTTCGGCGCCCCCGACAGGATCGTGTTGTTCACGATCTCCGTGCCGAGTGGGATCCTAGGGCTCGCACGCACCCCGACCAGGATGCCGACCCGGGCGACCTTGCCCGGCGCGAGCGGGTCGTCGCGGAGGAAGAGGTTGTTGATGACACGGACGCCGTCGTCCGCGGTCGCCAGGTTCAGCTGGGCCCCGCCGCCCTGGCTCACGCCGAACACGTTTCTGGTGATGAGGAGGCCGTCGGCGTCGAAGAGCTCGATCAGGTCCTGGTGTGCGCACTTGACCCAGCCGGTGTGGCACGCCAGCGCGCGGTCGAAGCGGTTCTCGCGGATCACCGAGTTCGGGCCGATCCGGCCGCCGATGAAGTCACACCCGCGGCAGTCGTGGAACCAGTTGTGCACGACCCTCACCCGCGCCGCCCAGCGCGGCAACAGGCAGGTCGACCATTTCGGGGTGCGGTCGCCGCAGTGCGAGAAGGTGCTGTTGCGGATCAGTACGCCGCTTGAGTAGTCAAGGCGGAGGCCGACCTTGAACTCGGTGTGCTTGGCCGTGAAGGCGTCACCGCGAAAGACGATCTGCCGCGAGCGCTCGACAATGACTATGGCGTTCGCGCCCATCGGCCGCACCACCAGCCCCCGCACGGTGACGGCCTGCGACCCGACGATCGAGAGCGTCTGGACGCGCGCGCCGGGCGAGCCGACGATCTCGAGCTGGCTGTCCGAGCGCGGACCGACCACCAGCGGGCGGCGGTAGTCGCCGGGCAGGAGCACGATCCTGCCGCCGGTCATGCGGAAGTCCTGCACCGCCTGCTGGAACGCCCGCGCCGACCCGACGAACCGGCCGCCGGCGTACGCGGGTGAGGCGTGCGCCAGTACGGCGGCCGCGAGCAGGGCAACGAGGAGGGGGCGTCTGCGCATCCCAGAACCTGGATTCGACCGCGGCCCCGAACCACCTACCTGCCCCGCAAAGACTGAGGGCCGCTCTCACGAGCGGCCCTCAGTGCGAAACGGTTGCCGGACCGAGCTACTCCGCAGGCTCGGCCGGCTGTTCGGGCTCGTCGTCGCCCGAATCCTCTGGCTTGGCGTCGTCGGCCGGCGTCGGGACGAGATCCTCCGGCGGGGCGTCGGGCACCTCGACCGGCTCGATCATCTGGAGCGAGATCTCCTCGTCGCCGTCGATCCAGTCGACCAGCACGGTCGAGCCGGGCTCGATGTTGCGGCCGAGCACGAAGTCGGCCAGCGGGTCCTCGATGTAGCGCTGGATCGCCCGCCGCAGCGGCCGCGCGCCCATGGTCGGGTCGTAGCCCTTGTCGACCATGAACTCCTTGGACGCGTCGGTCAGCTCGATCGACACCTCGTGCACCTTCAACTGCTCGCGCACGCGCTTCATCAGCTGGTCCACGATCAGCTTGATCTCGTCGCGGGTCAGCTTCTGGAACACGATCACCTCGTCGATCCGGTTGAGCAGCTCGGGCCGGAAGACCTTGCGCAGCTCGCCCATGATCTTGTTCTTCATGTCCTCGTGGCTGACGCCGGTCTCGGTCTCCTCGAGGGTGAAGCCGATCGAGGTGTTCTTGTTGATCTGGGACGCCCCGATGTTGGAGGTCATGATCACGATCGTGTTCTTGAAGTCCACCTGGCGGCCCTGGGCGTCGGTCAGCCGGCCCTCCTCCAGCATCTGCAGGAGGATGTTGAACACGTCCGGGTGGGCCTTCTCGAT
>JBOHBE010000214.1:0-2452 GCA_050698235.1 Gaiellales bacterium | reverse complement strand
GCCCGGCACCGCGACGCTGACCATCGCCGGCCGCTCGGCTCCGCACGCCCCAGTGCTCGACGGCGAACATGCGGCCCGTGCGCCCGAAGCCGGTCTTCACCTCGTCGGCGCACAGCAGCCAGCCGTGCTCGTGGCAGAGATCCGTGAGCGCAGGCCAGAACGAGTCGGGGGGCACCAGGACGCCGCCCGAGCCGACGATCGGCTCGATGATGACCCCGGCCACCTCGGCCGGATGCACCGAGTGAAACAGCAGGTGGTCGCGGATGTAGTCGACGGTGGCATCGCCGCTGCCGCCCGGCCTGGGCGGCCCGAGCGGCGATCGGTATGGATGCGGGTACGGGACGTGGGCGAAGCCGGGAGCGAACGTCCGCATGCCGCGGCTGATGTCGCTCTGCTCGGCCCCGAGCGTCGCCGTCGTCGTGGACTCGCCGTGGTACTGCGAGAAGAAGCCGATGATCACCGGACGGCCGGTCGCGCGGCGCATCATCTTGATCGCGGTCTCGACGGCCTCGGTGCCGTTGAGCGCCAGATCGACCCGAGTGAGCCCCTCCGGCGCGATGGCGAGCAGCTGCTCGGCGAGCTCGACCATCGGCTCGCTCGCGAGCGTGTGGCTGTCCTCGTTGCCATACCGGCGAAGCGCCTCGACGACCGGATCGATGATGTCATCGCGACAGGCGCCGAGCGGAACCGTGGCGGACGCCGAGATGAGGTCGAGGTAGACGTTGCCGTCGACATCCTCGATGGTGTAGCCGTCCTTCCGCGCGACCACGAACGGCGCGAGGTCGTGCCCCGTCCCCGGGTAGAAGAGGCCGGCCGCACGCTCGAGCAGCTCGCGGCTCCGCGGCCCGGGCGGCGGCACGACGATGCGCGGCGCGGTCATCCGATCGCCGCCCGCTCGGGCGCCGCAGCAGCGGCACGACCGCCGATGACGAAGCTGTGCTCGGCCGCCCAGTGGAGCGTCACACGGTCGCCGTGGGCCGGCTCCTGCCCGGCGGCATCGTCGTTCAGGCGATGAACGGCGAGCCGCTCGCCGGTCGGCAGCTCGACGATCATCTGCGTGGTCGATCCCAGGTAGACGACCTCGGCGATCGTCCCGTCGACCCGGCACGAGTCCTCCGCAACCGCCTCGAGCTTGATCTTCTCTGGACGGACTGTGATCTGGAGCGCGGACGCGTCGCCGCCCGGGTCGGCAGCCGCGATGCTGCCGGCCTCTCCGAGGTTCATGCGCACCAGCCCGTCACCGCGGCTGTCCACGCGCAGTGTGAGCAGGTTCGAGGTGCCGATGAATCCCGCGACGAAGGCGGTGGCAGGGCGCTCATACAGCTCACGCGGGCCGGCGAGCTGCTCGACGACGCCGCCCTGCATGACCGCGATGCGATCGCTCATCGTGAGCGCCTCCTCCTGGTCATGCGTGACGTAGACGAACGTGGTGCCGGTCTCGCCCTGCACGGCCTTCAGCTCGAGCTGCATCTCCTTGCGCAGCTTGAGGTCGAGCGCGCCGAGCGGCTCGTCGAGCAAGAGCGCCGCGGGCCTGTTGACCAGCGCGCGGGCCAGCGCGACCCGCTGTTGCTGTCCGCCGGAGAGCTGGCCCGGACGGCGGCGCTCGTACTCCTCGAGCCGCACGACCCGGAGCATCTCGGCGACCCGCCGGTCGCGCTCGGCCTTCGGCACGCGCTTGATCTCAAGACCGAACGCGACGTTCTGTGCGACCGTCATGTGCGGGAAGAGCCCGTACGCCTGGAACACCATGTTGACGTTCCGCTTTCGCGGCGACACCCACGTCACGTCCTCCCCCTGGAGCAGCACGCGCCCCGCGTCAGGCTGCTCGAACCCGGCGATCATCCTGAGCGACGTGGTCTTGCCGCATCCCGACGGGCCGAGCATCGAGAAGAACTCGCCGCCCCGGATCGTGAACGACACGTCGTTGACGGCGACCACCGAGCCGAAGCGCTTCGTGACTCGCTCGAGCTGGATCTCACCGGCGCGCGACTGCCCGCTCACAACCCACCACCTCCCTCTGCCACTCCGATCGCGAACATGTCGTTGACGTTGGTACCCGTCGGGCCGGTGACGATCAGGTCGCCGAGCTTTCGCAGCGCCGAGCCGGAGGCGTGGCGGACGAGCGCGTCGCGCAGGTCGATCCCGGCCTCGACGGCGCGTGCGCGGCTCTGCGCGTCCACGAGCGCGCCGGCTGCGCCGGAACCTCCGTCGGACCCGTCCGTGTCGAGGAACGCAGCCGCAACCGACTCGCCCCTCGCCAGCCGCAGCGCGGCCCCGAGCGCCGCCTCCTGGTTCGGGCCTCCCGAGCCGAGCAGCGCGCCGTTTCGGATCGTCACCGTCGTCTCGCCGCCGCACCCGATCAGCATGCACGGCGCGGCGAACGGCCTGCCGTTTCGCGCCGACTCGCGGCCGAGGTCGATCAGCGTCGCACCCACCTCACGACTCTCACCCT
>JBOHBE010000213.1:0-3979 GCA_050698235.1 Gaiellales bacterium | reverse complement strand
CGGCCGAGCTGCGCGAGCGAGAAGATCCAGTTGCCCTTGTTGTGGAAGGGCGGCGGCGTCGGCAGCCGCACGGCGTATCCGGGGCGCATGAGGTAGACGGCCTCGCGCCGCACCGGCCCGAAGCCCGGCAGCGATTCGAGCGGCGTGCCGGGCAGGAGATCGCGAAGCGCGCCCGGGTTGACCACCGCCCCGGAGAGCAGGTGGGCGCCGGCGACGCGGCCCTTGTCGACGACGGCGATCGGCGTCTCGCCAAGCGCCTCCGCCGTCTCGGGGTCGTCGGCCAGGAGCTGTCCGAGCCGGATCGCGCCGGCGATGCCCGCCGGGCCGCCGCCGACGAACAGCACGCCCACGTCGATGCGCTCGTCCTCGCCGGCCTCCGGCGCCGCGACGAATTCACGCACCCTGACCGGAGGGGGATAGTCGGCGGCGCGGCGTGGCACGGCGGTCAGGATACTGTGCGCGCGATGCGACCCGTCGACCTCCGCTCCGACACCGTCACGCGGCCCACGCCGGAGATGCGGCGTGCGATGGCCGAGGCGGAGGTGGGCGACGACGTCTGGGGCGATGACCCGACCGTGATCGCGCTCGAGGCCGAGACCGCCCGCGTGCTGGGAAAGGACGCGGCGGTGTACGTCCCATCCGGCACGATGGGAAACCAGGCGGCCGTCCGGGCGCACACCCGGCGCGGCGACGAGCTCCTCGTCCATCGCCTGGCGCACGTCGTCGTCCACGAGCAGGGCGGTGTCTCGGCCCTGTCCGGCGTCCAGCCGGCGCTGCTCGACGGCGATCGCGGCATGCTCGACGTCGAGACCCTGGAGGCGGCGTGGCACGACGCGACCGACCCGCACTACGCCCGCCAGAGCCTGGTCTGCGTCGAGAACACCGTCGGCGAGGCGGGTGGGCTCGTCGTCCCGTCCGAGCGGATCCGTGACATCGCCGGGTTCGCACGCCGGCACGGGATGGGCATGCACATGGACGGGGCCCGCCTCTGGAACGCCGCGGTGGCGCTGGGCGTGCCGCCGGCGGCTCTCGTCGCCGACGTCGACACCGTCTCGGTGTGCTTCTCGAAAGGCCTCGGCGCGCCCGTCGGTTCGGCGGTGGCGGGGGACGCCGACGTGATCCAGGAAGTGCGCCGAAACCGCAAGCTCTTCGGCGGCGGGATGCGCCAGGCCGGCATCATCGCCGCGGGCGCCCTGCACGCCCTGCGCCATCACGTCGAGCGGCTCGCCGACGACCACCGAAACGCGCGCCACCTGGCGGAGGGTCTCGCGGGCGGGCGCCGGATCGTGGTCGATCCGGACGCGGTCGAGACGAACATCGTGCTGGCGGCCGTGCCCGACGGGTCGGCCGAGGCCCTCGTCGACGAGCTGGCCCGAGCCGGCGTGCTGGCCGGCTGGCTCGACGCGCACACGGTGCGCTTCGTGACCCACCTCGATGCGCAGGAAGCCGCCGTCGACGAGGCCCTGAAGGCGATTGCGCCGATGCTATCCTGAGTGCATGAAGACCGACATTCACCCCGAGTACGTGGTCGCTCACGTCCGCTGCTCATGCGGGAACGAGTTCCTGACACGCGCGACCAAGCCCGAGCTGCACGTTGAGATCTGCTCGGAGTGCCACCCGTTCTACACGGGCAAGCAGAAGCTGGTCGACACCGGTGGCCGCGTCGAGCGGTTCCGTCGCCGCCAGGCGAAGTCCTCCGGCTAGAAGCTCACGAAGGGGCCTCCATATGCCGACCTATTCCGGTATGAGGGAGGTCCCGTGAGCGCCAACGTCGGCGGCCAGGCTGTGCTGGAGGGCGTGATGATGCGCAGCCCCGGCACGTGGGCCGTCACCGTGCGCCGCTCCGACGGGGGCCTTGCGCGAGTCTGCCGCCCGGTCTCGAGCGCCGCCGCGCGGCATCGCTGGATGCGGCTTCCGATCATCCGCGGCGTCGTCGCGCTCGGCGAGTCGCTCGTGATCGGCTTCCGCGCGCTCTCCGTCTCGGCGACCTACGCGTCGATCCAGCCGGGCGAGGAGGCCGACCCGGAGGAGGCGGCCGAGCTCACCCGCGGCCAGATCGCGTTCGCATTCGCCATCGCGATCGGGTTCGCGGTCATCATCTTCAAGGTCTCTCCCGCGGTCATCACGGGCTTTCTGCCGATCCACTCGACCGGGCTCTTCGTCATCGTCGAGGGCGGGATCCGGGTGAGCTTCCTGATCGCCTACCTGGCCCTGATCTCGTTCGTGCCCGACCTGCGCCGCGTCTTCCAGTACCACGCGGCCGAGCACAAGGCGATCAACGCCTACGAGGACGGCGCGGAGCTGACGCCCGAGAGCGTCCAGTCGTATTCCAAGATCCACGTCCGCTGCGGGACGGCGTTCCTGCTGTGGGTCATGGTCATCGCGATCTTCGTGTTCGCGCTCGTCGGCCGGCCGGACTGGCCGGTGCTGATCGCCTCGCGGATCCTGCTCCTGCCGGTGATCGCAGGCCTGGCCTACGAGGTGATCCGGTTCGGCGGAAAGCACCCGCAGAACCCGATCGTCCGCACGCTCCTGGCTCCGGGCCTCTGGCTCCAGTCGCTCACGACGCGCGAGCCGACGCTCGACCAGGTCGAGGTGTCGATCCAGGCGCTGCGCGACGTGCTCGACGCCGAGGCGGCCGCGTCGGCCCCCTCGCCCGTCGAGGTCATGGCGTAAGCTCCCGCGTGTGCCGGGAGCCGACTCCGAAGACGCGCTGCGCGGCCTGATCGATCGCTACAACGACGCCTGGAACCGCCAGGACGTCGACGCGATCGTCGAGATGCATACGGCCGACATCGTGTTCCACAACCACACTGCCGGCGAGCGGGTCGAGGGCGACGCGGTCCGCGACCACATCGCCGGCATCTTCGCGAACTGGCCGGGGCTCGCGTTCTCGGGCCGGGCGCTCTACGTCCGCGAGGGGCTCGTGGTGCAGGAGTGGACAGCGACCGGGACGCATGCCGAGTCGGGCCGCAGCGCCACCTGGGACGGCATGGACATCCTGCCCACCCGCGACGGCAAGTTCGCGCGCAAGGACGTCTACTCCGACTCGGTGAGCGTCATGCGCCAGCTCGGCCGGATCTAGCATTCGCCTGTGGAACCGCTTGTTCTAGAGATCGAGCGTCGCCATGCCGAGCTCGAGGCCGAGCTGGGCGACCCGACCGTGCTGGCGGACCAGCGCCGCTACGCGGACGTGGCGCGCGAGCACAAGCGGCTCTCCGGCGCAGCGGAGCTCGCGCGCCGCTGGCGCGAGCTCACGGCCCAGCAGGACGAGGCGACCGAGCTCGCGGCCGACGGCGACGCCGAGATGCGGGCGTTCGCGCAGGAGCAGCTCGCCGAGGCGCGAGCCGCGCTTCCCGCGATCGAGGAGGACCTGCGGCTCGCCATGGTCGAGCGCGATCCCGCCGACAACAAGGACGTGATCGTCGAGCTGCGGGCCGGGACCGGGGGCGACGAGGCGGCGCTCTTCGCCGGCGACCTGCACCAGATGCTGACCCGCTTCGCTGAGCAGCACGGGTTCAAGACCGAGACGCTCACGGCCTCCGGGGGCGACGCCGGCGGCTTCAAGGAGCTCGTGTTCGAGATCCGCGGCGACGGCGCGTACTCCCTCTTCAAGCACGAGAGCGGGGTGCACCGCGTCCAGCGGGTGCCTGCGACCGAGTCGCAGGGCCGCATCCACACGTCGACCGCCACGGTCGCGGTGCTGCCCGAGGCGGAGGACCTCGACGTCGACATCGACCAGGGCGATCTGCGGATCGACGTCTACCGGTCGGGCGGCCACGGCGGCCAGTCGGTGAACACGACCGACTCCGCCGTGCGGATCACCCACATCCCGACCGACACGGTCGTCACCTGCCAGGACGAGCGCTCCCAGCTCCAGAACAAGGAGCGGGCGATGAAGATCCTGCGCGCGCGGCTCTACGAGCAGGAGCGCGAGCGCCTGGCGAAGGAGGAGGCGGCCGCCCGGCTGGCCCAGATC
>JBOHBE010000212.1:0-4345 GCA_050698235.1 Gaiellales bacterium | reverse complement strand
GCCGTCCGGGTCGAGCAGGAAGCCGCCGTCGTGCGGGTAGCCGGCGTCGATCCCCGCCTGCCAGAACGCGTCGACGGCCGCGCGGTCAGGCGCGCGGAAGCCGACGTGCAGGCCTCGCGTCACGGAGTGCTCGCTGTCCGTCGGGCCGATGGCCCAGTCCTCCCATTCGACCAGCCCGGCGTCCGCGTGGCCCGGCTCGATGCCGAGCGGCGAGAGCACCGTGCGGTAGAAGCGCTCGGACGCGGCGAGGTCGGAGACGGCGACTCCCACATGGTCGAACATCGCGCCGAGGCTACCACCAGTTCTCCAGGGCGGGCCCGCGTTGCGTCTGCCCAGAACGACCGGTAGCTTGGTCGCGCCGTGAGCCCCATGCGCCCTCATCTCCCCGACGGCACCGTGACGATGGTCTTCACCGACATCGTGGGCTCGACCGCGCTCGTCTTTGATCTGGGCGACCGCTACGAGTGGCTCCTAGCAGAGCATCGGCGGGCGGTGCGCGAGATCGTCGCTCGCCATGACGGCATGGAGGTGGACACCCAGGGGGACGCCTTCTTCCTCGTCTTCCGGCGGGCGTCCGACGCGGTGGCCGCAGCACGGGATGTCGTCGGCGCTTCCGGCGAGGACGAGCCGGTGCGCGTGCGGATAGGGGTGCACACCGGCGCGCCCGCGCGCGTCGAGGAGGGCTACGTCGGGATCGATGTGCACGTGGCCGCGCGGATCGCGGCCGCCGGCAGTGGCGGCCAGATCCTGCTGTCTCGCCAGACCCGGGGACTCGTGCCGGACGAGCCGGTGCGCGACCTGGGGGCCCACCGCCTGAAGGATGTCGGAGAGGTGCAGCTCTACCAGTGCGGACATGCCGACTTCCCGCCCGTGCGATCGCTCGGCCGCAGCAATCTCCAGCCGCCTCGCGAGCCGCTGGTCGGTCGAGTGGCTGAGCTGGACGACCTCCAGTCGCTGGTCGAGGGAGGTGCCCGGCTCGTCACGTTGACGGGCGCCGGCGGCATCGGCAAGACGACCCTTGCGCGAAGGCTCGCAGCCGGGCTCGCCGACCGGTTCGTAGACGGTGTCTGGTTCGCCGACCTCTCGGCTGTGGCGGCCGCCGACCTGGTCGAGCCGGAGGTCGCGACGCTGGTCGGAGCCCACGCCGGCGTCGCGGATCACGTGCAGGCCGGCGATGTGCTGCTCGTGCTCGACAACTTCGAGCAGGTGCTCGACGCGGCGCCCATCGTCGGTGGATGGCTGGAGCGGTGCCCCGGTCTGGTGCTGGTCGTGACCAGTCGAGAGAGCCTGCGCCTGTCGGGCGAGCACGAGTACCCGCTGACGCCGCTCGACGACACGACTGCGGTCGAGCTGTTCGTCGCCCGAGCCCGCGCCGTTGTGCCTCGATTCGAGGAGAACGCCGACGAGCTCTTGCAGTTGTGCCGCCGTCTGGAGGGGATCCCGTTGGCGCTTGAGCTGGCGGCGGCGCGTGTGAAGCTCCTGACGCCCGGTCAGCTGATCACACGCCTCGACCAGCGCTTCTCGGTGCTGACGGGCGGCGCACGCGACCTGCCCGCGCGTCAGCGCACGCTCGAGGCGACGATCGCCTGGAGCTACGACCTGCTCGACGCGGGGGAGCAGGAGCTGTTCGCCCACCTGGCGGTGTTCGCCGGCGGCTGGACGCTGGAGGCTGCCGAGGAGGTGGCCGGCGCCGATCTGGACCGGCTTCAGTCGCTGGTCGCGAAGAGCCTGGTCCGCTTCGATGACGGACGGTTCCGCATGCTCGAGACGATTCGCGAATACGCGATCGCGCGGCTGGCCGAGATGCTCACGGCGCCGGCACTGCATCGGTCGCACGCGGCGCACTACGGGGCACTGGCGGCGCTCGCCGCTCCCAAGCTGACAGGTCGCGATCAGGACGCCTGGGTGCGGTCGCTGGCGGCAGAGGACGACAACCTGCGAGCCGCGCTCGACTGGTGCGCAGCAGATGCCGGATCGCGGGATGCCGGGCTGCGCCTCGCCGCCGATCTCAGCGTGTTCTGGTACCTGCGGAGCCGGCATGCGGAGGGCGCCGCCCGCCTCGAGCCGATGCTCGCCGCGACGGAGGCCGTCGATTCCGCAACCCGAGCGTCAGCGCTGTGGGGCGCCGGCCTCTTCCTCGGAGTGCTCGCGGATGCGCGCGCCGCGACCTACCTGGATGACGCGCTCGCGATGGCGCGGCGGATCGGCGACCCGTCGCTGGCGGCGCGCTCGCTCGACATGCTTGGGTTGCTCGCATTCTTCCGCAACGATCCGGTCGAGACGCGGTCGCTGCTCGAGGCGAGCATCGCCGAGGCGCGGGCAGCGGATGACCTCTGGTGCCTGGCCGACGCGCTCGGCACGATCGGCTCGATCTATCCGCTGATGGGTGAGCCCGAGCTTGCGCGGAGGGCGGCCGGCGAAGGCCTCGTCCTTGCTCGCGGCCGCGGCGATCTTCAGGGGACGCGGATGTCCCTCTTCGGGTTGGCTCTCACGGCCTGGAGGGCCGGCGAGCTCGACGCCGCGCGCGCGACCGGTTACGAAGGGCTCGAGATCAGCCGCCGGCTCGGCGACACCTTCTTCACGTCGTACCACCTCTGGATACTCGCCGCGGTCGAGCTCGCCGACGGGGCGACGGACCTCGCGCGCGACGCTGCGGACGAAGCGCTGATCCTTGCGCGCGAGGTGGGTGCCCCACTCCTGATCGTCTGTGCGCTCGAAGGGCGGGCCGCCGTGGCGCGGGCGGACGGGGATGACGCTCGCGCCCGGGAGCTTCTATCCGAGGCTGAGGAGGCCGGGGCGGCCGGTGCGGTGCCCGGCTCGTATCTCGCCGAGGTGCTCCGTGCCCTCGGGGTGCTCGATGGCGAGCGCGGCGATCTGGCGGCTGCCGAGCGGCGCCTCTTGCAATCGGTTGAGCTGGCGCGCTCGGTGCTCGATCCGTGGGCTGAGCGTCGCGCGGCCTCTGACCTCGAGCGTCTGGGGCAGCGGACATAGGGGCGGCTACTCGATCGGGATCTCGAAGCGCGTGATGATTCCCGGGTCGCCGCCCCGTTCGAGGAGCTTGGGATCGGGATCCCGGGTCGCGACCCACGCGTAGCCGGCTTCCGGATATGCGACGACGTCGGGGAAGCTGCCGGCGCTCATCCCGAGGATCTGAACGGGCTCGTCAGTCGGATTGCTGAACGTGTGCAGGCCGGCCCGTCCCTCCGGGCAGAAGACGAAGTCGCCGGGGGCAAGCGTCTCGACGCCGTCCTGGTTTCGGAACGACGGGCGGCCCGCGAGGACGAAGAACATCTCCTCGGCTCCGAAGTGCATGTGGATGCGGCTCTCCGGCGCGCCCGGGGCGAGCTCGTAGAGCGTTGCTCCCATCCGGGCGCCGTCCGGCCGCCAGAACACCCGGTATCGCGTGCCGGCCTCTCGGTCGTCTCCGTCCCAGACGTCGGAGAAGAGGTTCTGCCGGATCGCCGGGTCCACGGAAGGATCGTACATCCGGGGGCGGTGATTGATTTCGAGTCGGCCGTGTGACACGTTCGGTCGCGACAACTGCGACAAGGAGACGATCCATGGCGAAGTTCCTGGTGAAGGCGTCCTATACGGCGGACGGCGCGAAGGGTGTTCAGAGCTCCGGTGGGACGAGCAGGCGAGACGCCGTGGCCAAGATGGCCGAGGGGCTCGGAGGCAGCCTCGAGAGCTTCTACTTCGCGTTCGGAGAGACCGATGCTTACGTCGTCCTGGACCTGCCGGACAACCAGAGCGCCGTCGCCGCATCCATCGCCGTCAACACCACTGGAGGAGCGAGCTCCGAAGTCGTGGTGCTGCTGACGCCGGAGGATGTCGACGCGGCAGCCCGGCTCTCGGTGGACTACCGGCCGCCTGGCTCCTGACCGGCCGCGCCGGACGGCGTAGGATGCTCCCATGCGTCTCACCGAGCTCCACGCCGACCTCCAGGCCCTGCGCGAGAACCTCGCCGACGAGCTCCTCGCCATCAACCGCTACGAGGAGCAGGCGTTCTCGCTCGCCGACGAGGAGGCGAAGGAGCACGTCCAGCGCATCGTCGACGAGAAGAAGGAGCACGTTGCGCGGCTCCTGCGCGTCATCCAGCGCCTCGACGTGAAGCAGCGCGAGGCGATCGAGCGGGCCTAGCCCGCCCCGTCTCAGGTGACGTCGAAGACGATCCCCTGCGCGAGCGGCAACTCGGTCGAGTAGTTGATCGTCGCCGTCTGGCGGCGCATGTAGGCCTTCCAGGCGTCCGACCCAGACTCGCGGCCGCCGCCCGTCTCCTTCTCGCCGCCGAACGCGCCCCCGATCTCGGCGCCGCTCGGGCCGATGTTGACGTTCGCGATGCCGC
>JBOHBE010000211.1:0-1619 GCA_050698235.1 Gaiellales bacterium | reverse complement strand
CGCTAGGCGAGCTTCTTCTCGAAGAAGACGCGCGCGAAGCCGCTCTCGGCCCGCCGCTCTGTCTCGCGGAAGCCGAGGCGCGGGTACCAGGCGATGTTCTCGACCATGTGCTCGTTGGTGTAGAGCCGGAGCTCCGCGAGGCCGAGAGCGCGGGCCTCGTCCTCCGCGTGGGCCATGAGACGGCGGCCGAGCCCCGTCCGCTGCGCAGTCGGATCGACCGCCACGTTCTCGACGAGCAGATGGTCGGTCAGCGGCTCGAGCACGAGCACTCCCACCACCTCGCCGCCGCGCTCGGCGACCGTGACGCGTCCGGCCTCGATCAGCCCGGCGTAGTCGGCGTCCATCGGTGCGGGACGCCGGCCGATCCGGTCGACGTAGCTCCCGTAGGCCGCCTCGACCAGGCGCTCGATCGCCGCCCGGTCGTCCGGGCTCGCCTCGCGCAGGATCTCCGCCGTCATGCCTCGATCGTAATAGGCTGCCCCCATGACTGCCGAGCCCGAACCGCCGGACCCGGAAGAGGTTCCGGCCGGCGCCGAGCCGGAGCACGGCAAGCCCGTCAGCGTGCGCGCCGAGCGCGGCGCCCGGATGACGCCCTCCGAGGCCGTGCGCGACATGCGGATCACGCTGCCTGCCCGCGGCAACCGCACGCTGCGCGACCTCGTCGACCGCGTGAACCGCGACACCCAGATCAAGGCCCTGTGGCACGCGGCCAACGTGAACGCAGTGACACGCCTCCAGATCAACGACCACTCCTGGGTGCACATCCAGATCGTGACGAACATCGGCCTGAAGCTCCTGCGCGAGCTGCGGCGCGCCGGCGTCGAGCCCGGCATGGTGGCCGACTACGGGATGACGAAGGAGGACTCCGAAGTGGTCGTCGTCTTGGGCTGCCTCACCCACTGCCTGGGGATGGCGATCCACCGCACCGGCCACGAGGACATGAGCCTCTTCCTTGCCGCTGACCGCATGCCGCGCCTCCTCGACGGGCTCTACGAGGAGCCCGAGCTCACCATCGTCCAGGCCGAGGTGCTCCAGACGATCATCTCGCACCGCTCCGACGGGGTGCCGCTCTCGGTTGAGGCCGGCGTCGTGCGCGTGGCCGACGCGCTCGACATGGCCAAGGGCCGCTCACGGATCCCGTTCGAGTCGGGCCGGGTGTCGATCCACTCGCTGTCTGCCGCCGCGATCGAGGAGGTGCGGATCAAGGGCACCGACGGGCACGTGAAGATCGAGATCGAGATGAACAACTCCGCCGGCCTCTACCAGGTCGACAACCTGCTCCGGTCGAAGCTGCGCGGATCGGGCCTGGAGGACCGGATTGAGGTCGAGGCGACCATCTCCGGAGAGTCCGAAAAGCGCCTTCTGCCGCCGTTTCGGCTGTAGCGCGAGCCGAAGGAGCCGATAACCCCTCTGGTATCCTTCGCCGGCCTTTGCGGGGTCGTCTAATGGTAGGACGCCTGACTCTGGATCAGGTAGTCGGGGTTCGAGTCCCTGCCCCGCAGCTCCCATGGTGGGTCGCCAATTACGACCACGGGTACTCGTCGTGCTGGGGCAGGTCGTCCAGGATCTCGTACCACGGAGCCTTGGACCCGACGAACATATGCGCCATGGGCTTGAGC
>JBOHBE010000210.1:0-8732 GCA_050698235.1 Gaiellales bacterium | reverse complement strand
ATCGAGTTCTTGCCGGAAAGGCGCGTGCGCACGAAGCGCTCGTAGTGGCCGAGGTCGAGATCGGTCTCCGCGCCGTCGTCGGTCACGTAGACCTCGCCGTGCTGGAACGGGCTCATCGTCCCGGGGTCGACGTTGATGTAGGGGTCGAACTTCTGGAGCGAGACCCTGAGGCCCCGCGCCTTGAGCAGCCGCCCCAGCGACGCCGCGGTGATCCCCTTGCCCAGCGACGACACGACGCCCCCGGTCACGAACACGTACTTGACCTGCCTGCTCACGCGCGCCCCTTCCCGAGTGGTGACCGGTTACGGGATATGCATCATACGCGACGGGGCCGACGGCCTCCTACCCAACGGCGCGGCAGGCATCCGCACACGCCCGGCACGCGCCGGCGCACGTGGCCATCCCCTCGCCCATGCGCTCGCACGACGCGGCGCAGCGCTCGCAGACGTCGGCCGTGAGCGCGGCGACCTGGTGGGCGAAGTCGGAGCTCCGAAGCATCATGTCGCGGGCGGCGTCGCACATCTGCGCGCAGTCGAGGAGCAGCCGCGCGTGCAGCAGATGGGCCGGCTCGCCCTTGCGCTGGAGGCCCCACGAGAGCGCCTCGATGCACGCCTGGTGGCAGTCGGTGGCCGCGGCGATCGCGACTCCGAACCGCTCGCCCGCTCGTGTGGCCGTCAGGTGCTCGGTCATCCCCTGCTCCTTCCGCTCTACACTCCCGCGCCGTGCCCGCGACCCCATTGTGCCAGGCCCGGCCCCGGAGAGCGCGGTGAGCGTCCTTCCGATCGAGACGGCGCGGCTTCGCATCCGGGCCCTCGAGGAGTCCGACGTCGCCGGAGCGCACCGGGTCTACGGCGATCCGGAGGTGATGCGCTACGTCGGGGCCGACGGCAAGGCGCGGACGCGCGAGCAGAGCGCGGCCGGCGTGGCGCGGATGATGGACGGCCAGGCGAAGAACGGCTTCAGCCTGTGGGCGGTGGAGATCCTCGACACGGGCGAGATGATCGGGGTGTGCGGCGTCGTCCACGTCGACGGCACGGGCCCCGACGTCGAGCTCGTCTACGAGTTCCAGCGCTCCGCCTGGGGGCAGGGGTACGCGACGGAGGCGGCCCGCGCCTGCCTGGACGCCGCGCTCGGCCCGCTCGGCCTCGAGCGCGTGATCGCCCTCGCCTATCCCGAGAACGTCCAGTCGATCCGGATCATGCAGAAGCTCGGAATGCGCGACCAGGGCACGATCGACGCGTACGGGCACCAGCTCGTCTGCTACGAAGCCACGGCTCCGCCTACCCCCTGAGAGCCTCGGCATGCCGGAGCGCCGCCTCGTCGTCCGGGTCGCCGCCCAGCATCCGCGCAAGCTCCTCCACCACGTCGGCTTCGGCGAGCCTGACCACCGTCGCCGCCCCGGAGTCCTCCGGCTTCTCGACCCGGAAATGCGCGTCGGCCGCCCGGGCGATCTGGGGCAGGTGGGTGATGACCAGAAGCTGAGCGCCCTCGGCCAGCCCGGCCAGCTTGTCGGCGACGGCCCGCGCCGTCCGGCCGCCGATGCCCGCGTCGACCTCGTCGAGCAGCAGGATGCCCGGCCCGCCACCCGCCCGCGCGGCGACGCGGATCGCGAGCGCGATGCGCGAGAGCTCGCCGCCCGATGCCGTCTCGGCCACCGGCCCGGCGGCCAGCGTCGGCGTCGCCGCCAGCTCGAGGACGGCGCGGTCGGCACCTCGTGGGCCGATCTCGGCCTCCTCGACGCGAACCGTGAACACGGCTTGCGCCATTCCCAGGTCGGCCAGCTCGGCCTCGACGGCGCGGGCGAACGGCTCGGCGGCCGCGACCCGCGCGGCGGTGAGCCGCGCGGCGCAGTCCCGGGCTGCCTCGGCCGCCGCCTCAGCCTCGCTCTCGAGCCGGGCCAGCTCCGCGGTCGAGCTCTCGAGCCGCTCGAGCGCCCTGCGCGCCGCCCCCGCCGACTCGACGACCTCGGCGAGCGGCGCCGCATACCGGCGCTCGAGCTGGGCGAATGCCTCCAGCCGGGCCTCGACGTGCTCGAGCCTGGCCGGGTCGGCCTCGAGCCCTGCCAGGTGCCCGCGGAGCTCGGCGGCTGCGTCCTGGATGCGGATCGCGATGTCATCGAGCGACGCCGCGACGCCCGACAGCTCGGGTGCGAACGCCGTGACGCCGGCGACCTCCTGGGCGGCGCTCGCCGTGAGCTCGCGGGCGCCCTCGCCGTCGGCGGGGCTCAGGAGCTCGGCGGCCGCCGCGGCGCCGGCCGCAAGCTCGTCGAGATGCCGCAGCCGTTCGCGCTCGACCCCGAGCGCGTCGGGCTCCCCCGCTGTCGGGGCCAGCTGGTCGATCCGCGCGACGAGATCCTCGAGGTCGAGCCGGCGGCGCGCGGCATCGGCGGCCTCGCCCCGCGCCGACTCGAGCGCGGCCTCCGCGGCGCGAAGTCCGCGCCACGCACCGGCCATCTCGGCCGCCAGCGCACCCGTGCCGGCGTGCGCGTCGAGCAGCTCAAGCTGCCGCGCCGGGCGCGCGAGCCGGCGAGCCTCGTGCTGGGACGACATCTCGATCAGCCGCTCTCCCAGCGCCTCGAGGTCGGCCCGGGCGCACCCTCGCCCCCACACGAACGCCCGGCTTCGGCCCGCGGCCGTCAGGCGCCTTGCAACCACCAGCGCCTCCTCTCCGTCGGGGCGGAGGCCCGCCACCGCCGCCAGCGTCTGGTCGTCGAACAGGTCGGCCGGCGCGTCGAACTCGGCCTCGACGTAGGCCTCGTCGCCGTACGGCCCCACCATGCCCGCGACCGGCTGAGCTCCGGTGAGAAGGCCGATGGCCTGGGCGAGCATCGTCTTCCCGGCCCCGGTCTCGCCCGTGAGGACGTTCAGCCCCGGTGCGAGCTCGAGCTCCGCACGCTCGATGAGCGCAAGGTTGTGGATGTGGAGCCTGACCAGCATCAGTGCGAGAACGCCGCGAGGTAGCGGGTGAAGAACGACGTCCCGGAGATCCGCGCCAGCGCCGCCGAGGAGTCGCCCATGCGCACCTCGACGCGCTCGCCGGGGCCGACCGTGGCGGCGACGTGGCCGTCCACGATCACCTGGACAGGGACGTCGGCGGCCCGGTTCTGGAAGGTCACGGCGTGCGAGCGCCCGAGCACCATCGAGCGGGCGTGCAGCGAGTGCGGCGAGACGAACGTGACGACATAGCCGTCGGTGCCCGGGACGAGCACCGGACCGCCGGCCGACAGGTTGTAGGCCGTCGAGCCCGTCGGGCTGGCGGCGATGACGCCGTCGCACCCCAGCTCGCCGAGCGACTGGCCGTTGACGCTCCACTCGACGATCGCCATCCGGCCCGCCGTTGCGCTCGTCAGCACGATGTCGTTCACCCCGGTCAGCGCCCCGCCGCCCGCATCGCCGACCAGCGTGGGCAGGTCGAGCACCTCGTAGCCGCCGGCGAACGCGCGCTCGAGCTCCCGCTCGAAATCGTCGCCGGCGATGCTGGTGAGAAACCCCACCCGCCCGAAGTTGACGCCGAGGCAGGGGATGCCGGTGCCGAGCCGGCCCTGGAGAGCCCGGAGCATGGTGCCGTCGCCGCCCAGCACGACCACGATGTCCGGATCCTGCTCGTCGACGATCTCGACGCCGCAGCGGGAGGCGACCGCGCGCAGCCTGTCGAGCGCATCGCCGATGACCTCGGGCCGGCCGTGCGTCAGAACGGCCGCGCGCCCCACGGCCACGCCCTCACGGTGCGGCGACGGCACGTTCGATCTGGTCTGCGACATCAGCGGCTGGCTCCTCGGACAGGGGATGCGCGGGCGACGCGAGGTACACCATGTACTCGCGATTCCCGGCCGGCCCCGGGACACAAGAATCGCACACGCCGAGGACGGCCCAGCCGCTCCCGGTCGCAAACTCGGTGAATTCCTGCAACACCCTCCGGCGCACGCCCGGATCGCGGACGACGCCGCGACGGACGTCGGCGCGGCCCGCCTCGAACTGCGGCTTCACGAGCACGAGCGCCCGCCAGGCCGGCTCCGCGCACGCCAGAACGGCCGGGAGCACCAGGCGAAGCGAGATGAACGAGACGTCGGCGGTGACGACGGTGGGCCGAAACGGCAGCGTCGTGCAGTCGAGCGACCGCGCGTTCGTCCCGTCGATCGCCGTCACCTGCGGGTCGGCGCGAAGCCGCTCGTGCAGCTGGTTTCGCCCCACGTCGAGCGCGACCACGGCGGTCGCGCCGTGCTGGAGGAGACAGTCGGTGAACCCGCCCGTCGAGGCTCCGACGTCGAGGCATCGCTCTCCGGCGACATCGGCCCCGAACCCGGCGAGCGCCGTCTCGAGCTTCTCCCCGCCGCGCGACACGAAGCGCGGCGGCGCGATCAGCTCAACCGCTGCGTCACCTGCCGTCGGGGTGCCCGCCTTGGTCGCCGGAGCTCCGTCGACGTGCACGCGGCCCGCCATGATGAGCGCCTGGGCACGGCTTCGCGTCTCGACGAGGCCGCGCGCCACGAGCAGCGCGTCAAGCCGTTGCTTCGCCGCCATCCGGCTCACCGCCGAAGCGAAAGAGGACGAGCTCGGCCGGACGCAGGCCCCGGCGCTCGTAGAGGCGCAGCGCCGCGGCGTTCCCGGCCATCACCGACACCTGAAGGTCGGCCACGCCGCGCGCCGCGAGCTCCGCGTCCACGGCGTCGAGAAGCGCCGTCCCGACGCCTGCCCCCCGCTCCTCGGGACTGACCGAGAGCGACACGACCTCGCCCCAGCGCTCGCCGACCGGCCACGTGTCGTCGGGCCCGTGGTGCATGTGAAGGAACGCGTAGCCGACAGCGCGGCCGGCCCGTTCGGCGATCAGGACGACGTCGTCGCCGCCGGCCAGCATCTCGAGGTACCACGCCCGCCGCCGCGCCCACGAGGCATCGTCGTCCTCGACAACGGGTGCCGCCGCAACCGCGCGGTGATGGTGGTGAAGCGCCAGCCAGAGCGGTTCGAGCTCGCCGATGCGCTCGGCGCCGGCGACGGCGATCTCGATGCTCACGCTGCCCGGTCCGCCACCTCGGCCACGATCGCCTCGAGCTCGTCCGTCACGCCTTCGCAGCTCGCAAGCAGCTCGAGCGTCGTGCTCCTCGTCTCCTCGGCCAGCCGGCGGGCGCCGTCGAGCCCGTGGCTGCGCACGTAGCCCCACTCGTCGGTGGCCGCGTCGAGGATGTCGTCGACGATCTGGAACAGGAGGCCGAGCTCGGCCGCGAACGCGCGATACGGCCGCTGGGCGTCGTCGTCGAGCCCGGCGATGTGCAGGCCGCAGCCGACGGCCGCCGTGATGAGCGACCCGGTCTTCAGGCGGTGCAGCCGCACCAGGCCCTCCTCGTCGGGCTCCGGCCCGGCGACGTCGAGGTACTGGCCGTCGATCATCCCGGCGACTCCGGCCACCAGCTCCGAGACCACACGGAGGCGCACCTTGGGCGGCGCCTTGAGCTGCTCGGTCGCGAGCCGGAAGGCGGCATTCAGAAGTCCGTCGCCGGCCAGGATCGCAACCGCCTCGCCATGCGCGATGTGAAGCGACGGGCGGCCCCGGCGCTCGTCGTCGTCGTCGAGCGCGGGCAGGTCGTCGTGGACGAGCGAGAAGGTGTGGATGAGCTCGACGGCCGCCGCCGCGGGAAGCGCGGCGGCAGGGTCGGCACCGCCAGCGCGCGCCGCGGCCAGGCACAGCCGCGGCCGGATCCGCTTGCCGCCTCCGGCGAGGGGGTAGCGCATCGCGACGTCGAGGCCGGGCTCCCGGGCGAGCTGGAGCTCGATCAGATAGGGCTCGATCATGGGGCGTCTCCCTCGTCCTCGAGGCTCTCGGCCCGTGCCTCGAGCGCCTCGACCGCGTTGTGCACGACGACGGTCATGCGCTCGAGCAGCTCGACGGCCTGCTCAGGGGTCAGGTCGTCGCGCTCGAGGTCGGCGCGGAGCCGCTCGAGCTCGGCGGCAACCTCCTGCAATCTGGTCTGGTCTATGTCCCGATCCCTTGGTCGCGGGCGATCCTGCCGAGCACGCCGTTGACCAGCGTAGCCGCCTCGGGCGACGCGTAGCGCTTCGCGAGGGACACGGCCTCATCGATCGCGACGGCCACCGGCACCTCACCACGGCCGAGCTCCCACACCGCGAGGCGCAGGATGTTCCGCTCCAGGACGGCCATCCGCTCGGCGCTCCACCCTTCGGCAGCCGCGTCGATGCTCGCGTCGAGGCGGTCGCGGTCGGCCCACGCACCCTCCGCCTGCGCGCGGACGAACTCTGTGACGTCCCCGCCGTTGTCGCGCTCGTATGCGTCGAAGAGCGAACGGAAGTCGCTGCCGGTCAGATCCTTCTGGTAGAGCAGGAACGCCGCCCCGCGCCGCTCTTCGCGCCTGCTCGGGCTCACCGCTCCGCCCCGTCATGCCGCGCGACCTCCGAGACGGTGACGTCGACCGAGCGGACCTCGAGGCCCGTCATCCGCGCGACATGGCCGGCGACCGCGTCGCGGACCGCAACCGCGAGCTCCGGGAGCACCCGCCCGTACGCCGCGGAGATGTCGACGTCGAAGGCGATCGACGACCGGTCGACCTGCCATTCCACCGGTCCGCGCCGGCCCGGCAGCACCCGCGCGACGCGGCCGGGGGCGTCGAGGCGCGCGCCGGCGACGCTCGCCACCGCTCCCCGGACGATCGACTCGAGCGCCTCGTCGGTCACGGTCGCGGTGCCCAGGCGGAGGGGCATCAGGCCGCGACCTTGGGCGCGAGGGACGGCAGGCGGTCGCGGACGTCGTCGAGGTAGCCCGTCGTGTAGGCGCCCGAGCGGAAGACCGGCTCCTCGACGATCTCGGCGAAGAGCGGCGCCGTCGTCTCGACCCCCTCGATCTCGAGCTCGGCCAGCGCCCGCCGCGAGCGGTCGAGGGCCTGAGCGCGGTCCTCGCCCCACACGATGAGCTTCGCGAGCAGCGAGTCGTAGAAGGGCGGCACGCGGTAGCCCTCGTACGCGTGCGTGTCGACCCGCACGCCGGCGCCGAGCGGCGGCCGAAACCGGCTGACCGTGCCCGCCGCGGGACGGAAGTCGTGCGCGGGGTCCTCGCAGTTGATCCGGAACTCGATCGCGTGGCCGCGGAGATCCGCGAGGCCCGTCGCGTCGAGCGGCTCGCCGGCGGCGATCCGAAGCTGCCAGGCGGCGAGGTCACGGCCGGTGACCAGCTCCGACACCGGGTGCTCGACCTGGAGCCGGGTGTTCATCTCGATGAAGTAGAACGAGCCGTCCTGGTCGAGCAGGAACTCGACAGTGCCCGCGTTCCGGTAGCCGCACCCGGTGCATGCGAGGGTGGCGGCCTCGGCCATCCGGGCGCGGGTGACCGCGTCGAGCGCAGGCGACGGCCCCTCCTCGATCAGCTTCTGGTGGCGCCGCTGGACCGAGCAGTCGCGCTCGCCGAGCACCAGGACGCCCGCGTCGTCGGCGAGCACCTGCATCTCGACGTGGCGCGCGCCGACCACCGCCCGCTCCAAATACATCCCGCCGTCGCCGAACGACGTCAGCGCCTCCGCCGAGGCGACCCCGTAGGCGTCCTGGATATCGGCCGGGTCGGTCACGAGCCGCATGCCGCGCCCGCCGCCCCCGGCCGTTGCCTTGAGCAGGACCGGATAGCCGATCTCGGCCGCCATCGCGCGGGCTTGGTCGGCTCCGCCGAGGCGGTCGACCGACCCCGGCACGAGCGGGACGCCCGCCGAGCGCATGGCCTCGCGAGCCCGGCTCTTGTCGCCCATAACCTCCATCGCCTCGGCCGACGGGCCGATGAAGACGAGGTCGTTGTCGGCGCACACGCCCACGAATCCGGCGTTC
The DNA here is from genome assembly GCA_050698235.1 of Gaiellales bacterium. GTDB lineage: Bacteria > Actinomycetota > Thermoleophilia > Gaiellales > JAICJC01 > JAICJC01. The sequence goes on along the minus strand of JBOHBE010000210.1, from coordinate 915 downwards.
TCGGCGAGGAATCCCCACCCAGGGTGCACAGAGTCGCAGCCGGTGGTTTCGGCCGCCCCGATCAGGTTCTGGACGTTCAGGTAGCTCCCGGCGGGCTGGTGCGGCCCGATGCACACCGCCCGGTCGGCGAGCTCGACCCAGAGGCCGTCGCGATCGGCGGTGGAGTAGACCGCGACCGCCTCGATCCCGAGGTCGTGGCAGGCCCGCACGATACGCACCGCGCACTCCCCCCGATTCGCGACGAGGACCCTACTCAGCACACGACACCCCGTGCGGCCAGGCCCCATCCGGGGCCTGGCCCCGGTGGTCGGCCCCGCGCACCATCACGCCGGCTCGAGCTCGAACAGCGGCTGGCCGTACTCCACAGGCTCGGCGTTGGCCACGAGGATCCTCCGGATCACCCCCGCGTGCTCGGCCTTGAACTCGTTGAAGAGCTTCATCGCCTCGAGGATGCAGAGCGTCTGGCCGACCTCGACCCGGTCGCCCTCGTCGACGAACGCCGGCTGGCTGGGCGACCCCGACCGGTAGAACGTGCCGACCATCGGCGACTCCAGGCGGATCGCGGCAGAGACGTCGGCCTCCTCGGCGGCCGCCAGAGGCGCCGCGGCGGCGGCAGCCGCTGGCGCCGGGGGCCGATCGTCGTGACGGCGGACGGTGATGCGCACCGGACCGTCCTGGAGGGTCAGCTCTCCGACATCGGAGTCCTCGACCATCCTGATCAGCTCGCGGATCCGCTCGGACTGCGACGGCTCGAGCGAGTCGGAGTCACGATCGGACACCGCGCCCCTGCCGCGAAGCGTTGCGATCAGCCGCGTCGCGTCGTCTCCGAAGAGCGCGAGGAGCAACAGGTCCTCCTCGCTCGGAGCTCCGCCGGCGCGCGCCTTCAGGTCGTCCATGTCGGGCGGCTCCTCGGCC
>JBOHBE010000209.1:0-7960 GCA_050698235.1 Gaiellales bacterium | reverse complement strand
CGTCAGGATGCCCGGCTCGTTCCAAAGCGGCCCGGCGAGGTATGACCCGTCCGGGCCGAGGATCGCCGAGCCGCCACGGCCCATCAGGTCGTCGCCGTCGGCGAGCGGCACGCCCTCAGGGTGTGACGACGCCCGCTGGAAGACGACAGCGGTGATGACATATGCGCGCGCCTCGCGGGCGATGTGGCGCATCGAGTCGTGCCAGGCATCGGAGTCGTCGGCGGTCGGAGCAAGGAGGATCTCGAGCCCGTCCTGGTAGAGGGCGAACCGCGCGAGCGGCATGTTCATCTCCCAGCAGATCAGCCCGCCCACCCGGCCGAACCCGGCGTCGACCGTGTGGAGGCTCGAGCCGTCGCCCATGCCCCAGACCAGGCGTTCGTGGTTGGTCGGCATGAGCTTGCGGTGGTGGCGGCGAAGCGCGCCGTCGGGCCCGTACAGGAGAAGCGAGTTGTAGAGCGTGCCGCCCGAGCGCTCGTTGGCTCCGACCGCCAGCCACACGCCGTGGGCCTTCGCGATCTCGCCAAGGCGATCCGACGCGGGCCCGGGCACCTCGACCGCCTCCCGCATGAGTCGCGCGAACGTGGCACGGGCCGCGGCGTCGGCGCCGGCGGCCAGGAAGCGCACCCAGCGGTTCGACGGGTAGCCCGGCACGAACGCCTCGGGGAACACGACCAGCTCAGCCCCCGCGCCCCGCGCCTCGGCCGTCAGGGCGCCGACCCGCTCCAGCGTCCCGTCGCGGTCGAGGATCGCGGGCTCGGCCTGGACGCACGCAACCGTGACCGGGCTTCTCACGTGCGCGAGGCCTGCGAGCGCTTGACCGCCGACAACCGCTCGAGACTGGCGGGCGGCCACTGCGCCTTCGTGTCGTAGTACACCTCGAACGCCGGCACAGCATCCGGGATCCTCACCCAGGGTTGCTTCGACCTCGTGAAGATGTGGACGTCGGGCCTGGCCAGCGACGGGTCGTCGAGCGTGCCGCCGCGGACGAATCGGATCTCCGGCCGGCTGTACAGGCTGTAGACGGCCACCTGGCACGTGGGGCACCGGAAGATGCGCTGGGTCGAGCCGTCGTCGCGGGGCACGTCGACCGGCTGCGGATCGCCCGCAACGATCTCGACCCGGTCGGCCTCGATCAGCAGGTTGATCGCGAAGGCGCTTCCCGTCTGCCGTTGGCAGCTCAGGCAGTGGCAGCAGTTGGTGAACATCGGCTCAGACGTGAGCCGGTAGCGGACGGCTCCGCACGCGCAGCCACCCTCGGTCGGATACGACATGGCGCAAGCGTACCCGGGTCACGCCGGCTGGAGCGGCTGACAACCGAGCGCGGTCGCCATCGAGCGGTGCGCGGCTCCGGTTCCGACGAACACCGAGCGGGCCGGGTCGACGCCGTGCGCCCGCGCGAACGCCAGCACCAGCCCCGGCAGCGGCGGCCGGCACCAGCACCGCGGCGGCCCGGCGGCGTGCGCGCAGAGCGCGGCCTCGATCGGCCCCGAGACCACCGCGGCCAGACGGTGGGTCGCGTCGTCGAGCGCGGTGCGGTCGCCGTCCGGGTTCCAGTCGAGGACCAGGTGCGGCGCGTCCGGCTTGGCCCCGGCGAGGACGTGCTCCCACCCGTCGCGATGGAGCGCGGCCGCGGCGACGAACACGCCGGCCACCGTTCCCCTCGGGGTCGGCGCGCGGGCGAACGCCCGCCGCTCGACGCTCGCGAAGCCCTCGTCGTCCGCGGGCGGCTCGAGCTCGCGAACGGCGCGCATCTGCGACGTCGGCGTGAGCAGGCCGGGCTCGTGCCGCACCAGCTCGCGCAGCGTGTCGGGGTCGGGGAGCGACCCACAGCGGTCGAGGAGGCGCTCGACGAGGTTGATCTGAGCCTGCGCGAGCGGGGTGTCAAGCCAGATGCACCGTGGCGAGACGCCGTGGCGGGCCGCGATCTCGACGACCTCATTGCGCGTGGCTCGGGTGAGGTACGTGTTGTCGAGTACGACCTCGCGCGCGCCCGCGGCCAGCGCGTCGTCGAGGGCGCCGGCAACGTCGCGCAGCGAGCCGCCGCGCTCGTCGCGGTTCAGGCGCAGGTGGCCGCGGGCGACGTGCTCGTCCGCGATCCGGCTCTTGCCCGCGCCCGGGATTCCCATGACGATCACGACGTCTGCGGAGGCCGCCGCGCGCGACGGCCTCGCGCGGGCCGGGCGTGCCAGGCCGAAGGCCCGGCCGACCGCGGCGGCCTGATCCGCGTCGAGCCGGAGCCGGGCGGCAGCAGCAGCGGAGCGGGCCGTCTCGGGGCGCCGCGCACCGGGGATCGCCACCACCGCAGGCGAGAGGCCGAGCAGCCACGCGAGGGCGACCTCGGCCGGGCTCGCGTCGAGAGCGTCCGCAACGGCGGCGAGCGCATCGTTTCGTGCCAGGCGGCCGGCGCGGTTCGGCCCCCCGAGCGGCGAATGGGCGATCACGGCGATCCCGGCGTCGGCACATCGCTCGAGCACCCCGCCCCGCAGGGCACGGTCGTCGAACGGGCTCAGTCCCACCTGGACGGCCGCGATCGGCGCGAGCTCGAGCGCTTCGTCGAGTTGGCGGCGGTTGACGTTGCAGACGCCGACCCGCCGCGCCAGTCCCTCGTTGCCGATCCGGGCCAGCGCGCGCACCGACGTGCGCCACGGTGTCCGCGGATCCGGTGCGTGGAGGAGGAACGTGTCGATCTCAAGCCCGTCCAGGGCGGCGAGGCTCGCCTCGCATCCGGCCAGGATGGCCTTCGCCCGGCCGTCCGGGACCCACGCTCCGGCCGGGCGTGCCATGCCGCCTTTCGTCACGATCCGGGCCTGCCGTTCAGCTCCGGCATCGCGGAGCGCCCGGGCCAACAGCTCCTCGTTGCCCTCGTAGGCCCGAGCCGTGTCGAACACCGTCACTCCGGCCTTCGCCGCAGCCGCGATCGTCTCGACCCCGTGATCGGCGAGACGCATGCAGCCCAGCCCGATCCGGAGCTCCCGCCGGTCGAGCCAGCCGGGCGTCACTCGAGGCGCCAGCGGGCGATCTCCTCGAGGGCGCCCGCGCTCGTCAGGTCGAGGTGGATCGGCGTGACGGCGATCTTGCCCTCGGCGACCGCTCGGAAGTCGGTGTCGGGCTCGTCGTGGTAGGACGGGTCGTCTCCGTAGATGCGGTAGCGGCGGCGGCCGGCGTCGTCCGACTCCAGGTCGAGGCGGTCGCGATAGATCCGGCGGCCGAGCCGGGCCACCTCGACCCCCTGCACGGGAGGCGGAGGGGCGTTCACGTTCAGGATCGTCCCGGCAGGGAGGCCGTGGTCGGCGATCTGCCTGACCAGCGTGGCCAGGATGCCGGCGGCCGGCGAGAAGTCGTACCGGCGCTGACGGCGGAAGTGGAGGCCTGCCTCCTGCGACTGCTGCGAGACGGCGATGGCGGGGATGCCGAGCACGATCCCCTCGAACGCGGCGGCGACGGTGCCCGAGTACGTGACGTCGTCACCCAGGTTCACGCCGTAGTTGATGCCGGCCACGATCAGGTCGGGGCGCTCGCCGACGAGCCCGAGCTCGGCGAACCGCACGCAGTCGACGGGCGTTCCATCGGTGGCGAAGCCGCGCGTCCCATCGCGCAGCTCCACCTCGGTCACGGTCAGCGCCCGGTCGATCGTGATGCCGCGGCCGACGGCGCTCCGATTCGAGTCGGGCGCGATCACCGACACGGTGCCGACCTCGTCGAGCGCCTCCTTCGCGGCGAAGAGGCCGCGGGAGGTGATGCCGTCATCGTTGGTCAGGAGGATGCGCATGCCAGGCAAAGGTTACGAGGCGCGCCGATATCGTGCCCGGGTGCCGTCCCGCGGGCCCGCATACCGGATCGTCACGAGGCGCCTCGTCGTCCGCTGCTGGGAGCCGCGCGACGCCCCGCTCCTCAAGGACGCGATCGATTCGAGCCTCGACCATCTCGGCGCGTGGATGCCCTGGGCGCAGCACGAGCCCCAGACGCTCGCCGAGAAGGTCGAGCTCCTGCGCGAGTTTCGGGGGCAGTTCGACCTCGGCGCCAACTCCGTCTACGCGATCTTCGACGCCGCCGAGGAGCGCGTGCTGGGCGGCACGGGTCTCCACCCGCGGATAGGTCCCGGCGCGCTCGAGATCGGCTACTGGATCCGGGCCGACGCCGCGGGCAAGGGATACGCGACCGAGGCGACGGCCGCGCTCACCCGGGTGGCGTTCGAGGTCGCCGACGTGGACCGGGTCGAGATCCGGTGCGCGCCCGCGAACCTCGCGAGCGCCGCCATCCCGCAGAAGCTCGGATATGCGCTTGTCGAGTCGGGCGAGGATCTGATCTTCGCCATCGCGAAGGGCGACTTCCCCGGGAGCCCGTCCGCGGCGGCACCGCTCGCCGCCTACGACGTGATCGGCACGCCGCTCATCGAGGGCCTGCCGTGAAACATTGGTACCTGGTACAGGTGTTTCACCTCAGTAGGTGACGGACTGGAGGGTGAGGCCGTGCGGGGGCGCGGTGCGGCCGGCTTCTGAGCGCGGGCTGCCTGTCAGGAGCGCGGCGAGGTACTCGGGATCGGGCCGGTCGAGCATCGTCCCCACCAGCACGCGCACCATGTGGCGCAGGAAGCCGTCGGCGGTGATGTGGAGCTCGAGGCGCTCGCCGTCGGCACGCCAGGCGGCGGCCGTGACGGTGCGGCCGAAGTGGACATGCTCGGTCTCGGTGCGCGTGAACGCCGTGAAGTCATGGGCGCCGACAAGGGACGCGGCGCACGCGTCGAGGGCGGCTCTATCCAGGGAGCGCGGGTGATGGAGCTCGTAGCGGCCCCACAGCGGATCGCGGCTCGGGCCCGTGTTCAGGCGGTAGACGTAGCTGCGGGCGCGAGCGTCCCTGCGGGCGTCGAACGAGTCGGCGGCTGGGGCAGCCGCGAGGACGGCGACGTCGGCCGGCAGGCGATCGTTCAGCGCGGCGGCCGGGAGCAGGCGGCCGGCGGCGAGCGAGACGACATTGGCCTCGGCATGGACGCCGGTGTCGGTGCGCCCAGCGACCGTCAGCTCGCGGAGGTCGATGTCCAGAGCCCGGGCGAGCTCGCCGGCGACCGTGCGAAGGCCCGGCTGGGGCGCCCAGCCATGGAAGTCGGTGCCGTCGTACGCGACGGTCAGCCGGTATGTCGGCACCGTTAGGGCTGGTGGTCGACGAGCTCGAGGTACGCCATCGGCGCGGCGTCCCCGGGGCGCGGGCCGAGCTTCACGATGCGCGTATAGCCGCCCGGCCGCTCGGTGAACCGCGGCCCGACCTGGTGAAACAGGTCGTGGACGGCGTCCTTCGAGCGCAGGAACGCGACCGCGTGGCGCTGGGCTGCCACGTCGGTCGGGTCCTTGCGTGCGAGGGTGATCAGCTTCTCGGCGATCGGCCGCAGCTCCTTCGCCTTGGCCTCGGTCGTCTGGATCCGGCCATGGTGAAACAGGGCGCCGCACATGTTCGAGTGAAGCGCCTTGCGATGGGCCGGATCACGGCCCAGCTTGCGACCCTTGCGCTGGTGCCTCACTCGGCTCCCCGCAGGTTCAGGCCGTGCGCCTGGAGCGTCTCCTTCACCTCTTCGATCGACTTCTTGCCGAAGTTCGGGATCGCTGCCAGCTCGGCCTCGGTCTTGGAGATCAGGTCGCCGATCGTCTCAATGCCGACGCGCTTCAGGCAGTTGTACGAGCGCACGCCCAGCTCGAGCTCCTCGATCAGGATGTTCTCCATCCCGTGGGCCGAAGGCGCTGCCGCCTCGGCCGCCGCGCCGTCCTGCCGGATCGCCAGGTCGGCGGCGTCGATGTCGGTGAAGATGCTGAGGTAGCGGATGAGGATCTCGGCGGCGTCCTTGACGGCGTCCTTCGGCGTCATGGAGCCGTTGGTGGTCACCTCGAGCTTCAGCTTGTCGAAGTCGGTGCGCTGGCCGACGCGGGCTGCGTCGACGTCGTACGACACGCGCCGGACGGGCGAGAAGATCGAGTCGACGGGGATGACCCCGATCGTCGTCTCCGGGCCCTTGTTGCCCTCTGCCGGCACGTAGCCGCGCCCACGCGCAATGGTGAGCGTCATCTCGAACCGGGCTTTCTCGGCCAGGTGGCAGATGATCAGGTCGGGGTTCAGGATCTCGAGGTCGGACGGCGCCTCGATGTCGGCCGCGGTCACCTTGCCGGGGCCGTCCTTCTGCACCTGCACCTCGACCTCGCCGGACTCTCCGTGGAGCCGGCAGATGAGGTTCTTGAGATTGAGGATGACATCGGTCACATCCTCACGGACGCCCGGCACCGACGTGAACTCGTGGGCGACGCCCTCGATCTTCACGGAGGTGACGGCGGCTCCCTCGAGCGACGAGAGGAGCACGCGGCGGAGGCTGTTGCCGAACGTGTAGCCGAACCCGCGGTCGAGCGGCTCGATGGTGAACGTGCCGCGGTTCTGCTCCACGGACTCGCTTGTGATCCGGGGGATTTGGAAGTCGAGCATCAGAGTCCTCGTCGTTGTGTTCTCGCCGGCGTCCACCGGACACCGGCTCCATGGCATCGCCACCGCGCGAGCGGGGGATGCCGGCAAAGCTCTTACTTGGAGTACAGCTCGACGATGAGCTGCTCCTGCACTGGCGCCGCCACCTCGCGCCGCTCCGGGCGGCGCAGCACCTTGGCCGTCAGCGACTCGTGATCGGCCTGCAGCCACGCCGGGATCTGTCCGGTGAGCTCGGTGGCGTCCCTGACCACCTGGGTGGCGGAGGTGTCGGCCTTGATCGCAATCACCTCGCCGGGGCGCACCTGATAGCTGGGGATGTTCACGCGCCGCCCGTTGACCGTCCAGTGGCCGTGGCGGATCAGCTGGCGGGCCTGCCGGCGGGAGGCGGCGAAGCCGAGGCGCACGAGCACGTTGTCCAGGCGGCACTCCAACAGCGCGAGCAGGTTCTCGCCGGTGATCCCCGGCTGGCGCGAGGCCTTCTCGTAGTAGCCGTGAAACTGCTTCTCCAAGACCCCGTAGTAGCGGCGCGCCTTCTGCTTCTCGCGCAGCTGCAGGCGGTACTCGCTCTGCTTCTGGCGGCCGCGGCCGTGCTCACCCGGCGGGTAGGAGCGGCGCTCGACGCCGCATTTGTCGGTCAAGCACCGCTCGCCCTTGAGGAACAGCTTCTGCCCCTCGCGGCGGCACTGCTTGCACTGTGGACTCGTGTCTCGCGCCATCACACACGCCTGCGCTTGCGGGGGCGGCACCCGTTGTGAGCCTGGGGGGTCACGTCCTTCACACCGGTGACTTCGAGGCCCGCGGCTGAGAGCGAGCGGATCGCGGTCTCGCGGCCGGAGCCGGGGCCCTTGACGTAGACCTCGACCTTCTGCAGCCCCTGCTCGAGGCCCTTGCGCGCCGCCGCGTCGGCGGTGACCTGGGCGGCGAAGGGAGTGGACTTGCGCGAGCCCTTGAAGCCGGCGCCGCCGGCGGACTCCCAGGCGATCACGTTGCCCTCCTTGTCGGTGAGGGACACGATCGTGTTGTTGAAGCTCGTCTTGATGTGGGCCTGGCCGAACGGGATGTTCTTCTTCACCCGGCGGCGGCCGCGACCGCGTGCTGGCCTCTGCTGCGCCACGCTACTTCTTGACCTTCTTCCTGCCGGCCACCTGCATGCGCTTCGGGCCCTTGCGCGTGCGCGCGTTCGTCTTGGTGCGCTGGCCGTCGACCGGCAGGCCGCGGCGGTGCCGGAGACCGCGATAGCAGCCGATCTCCATCAGTCGCTTGACGTTCTGCGACCGCTCGCGGCGAAGGTCGCCCTCCACTGTGAGGTCGCGGTCGATCGCCTCGCGCAGCTTGACCACCTCGTCGTCGGTGAGATTCTTGACATAGGTGTTCGGATCGACACCGGCCTCGGCCAGCATCTTGCGAGACAGCGAGGGGCCGATCCCGTAGACGTAGGTCAGACCGACCTCCACCCGCTTGTTGAGCGGAATGTTGATGCCTGCAATACGGGCCATTAGCCCTG
>JBOHBE010000208.1:0-5252 GCA_050698235.1 Gaiellales bacterium | reverse complement strand
AGTGGTCGTACATGCCGGCGCCGAGGAACGACAGCTCCCGGCCGGTGTCGACGTTGCGCCCGGCCAGCTCGGTCAGGTGCGCCCACAGCTCGGCTTCGGTCAGCGCCGGGTCGACGTTGAGCGGCCGGTCGAGGCGCACGCCAGCCGGGATCTCCGAGAACAGCTCGGCCACCGACGAGACGCCGATCGTGCCGAGCATCTCCTTCAGGTCGGAATCCGTCAGCGAGGTGAAGGTCACAGCGACTCGAGCAACTCGCGGTAGGCGGCGGCCGTCATCAGGCCGTCGACCTCTGACGGATCGCTCAGCCGAACCTTGACCAGCCAGCCGTCGCCGTACGGGTCGTCGTTGATCTGGCGCTCGTTTCCGTCGAGGGCCGCGTTCACGTCGACGACCTCGCCCGAGAGCGGGGCCACCAGCGCGGACACCGCCTTGGTCGACTCGAGCTCGCCGTAGTCGGCGTCCTTGGCCACGGTCTGGCCGGCGTCGGGAGGGCTGAAGAACACGACCTCGCCCAGCGTGTCCTGCGCGTACCAGGTGATCCCGAACGTGGCCGTATCGCCGTCGACCCGCACCCAGTCGTGCGCCTCGTGGTAGTGCAGCTCGGCGGGGTAGTCCTCGTCGCTCATGTGACCTTCTCCTTCACATACAGGGGCTTGGCCGCAACGCGTGCGGCAACGGGCCGCCCGCGCACGTCGATCTCGATCTCGGTGCCTTCGGCTGCGAGGTCGGCCGGGACGTATCCCATCCCGATCCCGACGTCGAGCGTCGGCGACATCGTCCCGCTCGTGACCTCGCCGGCGGGCCGGATGGCCATCCCCTGGCGGGGGATCCCGCGGCCCGACATCCGAAACGCGATGAGCCTGTCGCAGCCGCCCGCCTCGCGCTGCGCGCGGAGCGCGGGCGCGCCGACGAACTCCTTGCGGTCGAGGGCGCACACCCAGCCCAGGCCCGACTCGAGCGCCGTGCGGCTCTGCGAGAGGTCGTTGCCGTAGAGCGGGTAGCAGACCTCGAGGCGGAGCGTGTCGCGCGCGCCGAGCCCGGCCGGGGTCGCCCCGGCGGCGACGAGCTTGTCCCAGAGCGCGCCGGCCTTGTCGGGCGGCACCATGATCTCGACGCCCGGCTCACCCGTGTAGCCCGTGCGGGCGACGATGCCGAGGACGCCACACACCTCCGCGCGGGTGAACTCAAACGGCGCGAGCGGCGGCAGCTCCACCAGGTCGAGGGCCGCCGGCCCCTGGAGCGCGAGCATCGCCATGTCGGCCGAGCGGTCGTCGAGGACCGCGCCGTCGCGGGCCCGTCCGGCCAGCCACTCGCGGTCGTCGTCGACGCGGGCCGCGTTGACGACGAGCAGCAGATGGTCGTCGTCGAGCCGGTAGGCGATCAGGTCGTCGATCGGGCAGCCGTCCTCGTTGAGGAGGAGCGTGTACTGCGCCTGGCCCATGCCGATGCGGTTCAGGTCGTTCGAGAGCATCGTCTGGAGGAACTCGAGCGCCTCCGGGCCGCGCACCTCGAGCTGGCCCATGTGGCTCACGTCGAAAATGCCCGCGTGCTCGCGGACGGCACGGTGCTCGGGGATGACGCCCTCGTACTGCACCGGCATCTCCCATCCGGCAAACGGAACCATCCGCGCCCCGGCTGCCAGGTGCCGATCGTGGAGCGGTGTACGGCGGAGGGCCTCGGACGCGTGCATCCGGAGGCGCAGTCTATACACGCTTTCCCCGGATCGAGCGCGTTCGGTTACAGACGGCGCGTGATGCGCAGCCCGGGGACGAGCGGTCGGGGCCTCACGATGCCGAGACGCCTACTCCTCGCGCAGGAACGACGGGATCTCGAGCGGGTCGGCCGCCGGCATGCTGAACTCGCCGGTGTCCTCCTGGTCCGCCGGCTTCTGGCGACGCAGGAACCCGCCCTCGCGCTGCTTCTCGCCCGACGCGAACACCGCGACCGGCCGCTCGCTCGAGCGGCGGTCGAACCCGGTGGCGATGACGGTGACGCGCACCTGGTCGCCGAGGCTCTCGTCGATCACCGCGCCGAAGATGATGTTGGCGTCGGCATCGGATGCCGATCCGACGATCTCGGCGGCCTCGTTCACCTCGAAGAGCCCGAGGTCGGCCCCGCCGGTGATGTTGAGGAGGATGCCGGTCGCGCCCTCGACGGACGCCTCGAGGAGCGGCGAGGAGATCGCGGCCTTGGCGGCCTCGGCGGCTCGGTTCTCGCCGCCGGCCACGCCGATGCCCATGAGGGCCGACCCCGCCTGGCGCATGATCGTGCGCACGTCGGCGAAGTCGAGGTTGATCAGCCCGGGCACGGTGATGAGGTCGGTGATGCCCTGGACGCCCTGGCGGAGGACGTCGTCCGCGATGCGGAAGGCATCGACGATCGACGTTCGCTTCTCGACGACCTGGAGCAGCCGGTCGTTCGGGATGATGATCAGCGTGTCGACCTTCTCGCGCAGCTGCTTGATGCCTCCGTCGGCCTGGTCGGAGCGCTTGCGGCCCTCGAACCCGAACGGCCGCGTGACGACGCCCACGGTGAGGGCGCCGAGCTCGCGCGAGATCTCGGCGATGACCGGCGCAGCGCCGGTGCCCGTGCCCCCGCCCTTACCGGCGGTGACGAACACCATGTCGGCGCCCTTCAGCGCCTCCTTCAGCTCGTCGCGGCTCTCGGTCGCGGCCTCCTGGCCGATCGACGGGTCGGCGCCGGCTCCGAGGCCCCGGGTGATCTTCGAGCCGATGTGGATCTTCACGTCGGCGTCGCACATGAGCAGCGCCTGCGCGTCGGTGTTGACGGCGATGAACTCGACGCCCTTGAGGCCGGCGTCGACCATCCTGTTGACGGCATTCGTGCCGCCGCCGCCGACTCCGACGACCTTGATCACTGCCAGGTAGTTCCCGCTCTGATCCCTCATATCGAGCTCCGCTCCTCGGGCTCACCCTCTACTTGAGGGTTGGATATCTCGTTCCTGCGCCTGACCGGAATCGGGCACGCGTGGCCCTCTCAGCCGAAAAGACGCGATCCGAGAGTACCCGCCTCCACCCTCTCTGTCAAGCGGAGCGTGAGAAGGGAGCACTCTTACTCTCATGTCGAGGTTGAGTGTTTGTAGCCCAGCGCCGGCCGGCCCGGCACCGAGACGTCGACGTATCCGAGGGCGGCGCGGGTCGCCGACTGCATCGAGCGCAGCACCCGGACCGCGACCCGCAGCTTGAGATCGATGTCGGTCCCCGACCCGAGGCGGACCTGCATCCCGCGGCCGATGACCGCGACGAGGCCGGCGTCGCCGAGCTCCAGCTTGTGGATGTGCCCGACGCGGTGGACGAACGCGTGCGGCACGGCGCGGAGCACCCCGAGCGCCGCGACGATCGTCCCCGCCGGGACGTGCTGGCCCGGCGTCAGCGCGAGGCCGTGCGCGACGCGGATCACCGGCAGGGTCGAGTCCTTCGCCACATCCTGCGAGAGCACGCGCCCGTCGCTCGACACGAGGTACGCCGCCTTGCCCGACCGCACCGCCGCGGCGGGCCGGTAGGTCGTGATCCGGATCGAGAGCGTGTGCGGGAACGACCGGTCGACCGACGCCGTGCGCACGTATGGCAGCTTCTCGATCGCCCGGGCCACGTCACTCGCGTCGACCTGGAGAAGGCTCTTCCGCCCGATCGCGCCGACCGCCGCTTGCCGCACCTCGGCGCTCACCAGCGAGCCGCCGCCGGACACCGACACGCCCGACACTGCGAACGCGCTCGAGTTCGCGAGCACCCAGTACCCGACGGGTGCGAGCACGGCCGTGACGGCGAGGCAGAGGAGCACCAGCCGGCGCCTCCCCTCCGCCTGCTTCAGTGCCCGCCGGCGCAGGAGCAGCGCCCGGTCCACATTGGCAGCAAATGCCATGCGGGGGACTTCGGCGGCTGCCGCGCCGATCCTGCCCTCAGCGGGCAGGCAGGCCGGGCACGGCAAACGGGGTCGGCGTGCCGCAGTACGCGTTGTGTGACGCCACCGTGATCTGGTGCTCGAGGAAGCGCACGACGTCGACGTGCTCCGGCCGGTCGCGCAGCGCGTCGGCAGCTGCCCGGAGCTCCGCCTCCCAGGCCAGCCACGTCGTCCGCTGCACATCGTCGGTCATGCCCGAATCCTAGAGATCGAGCCCGATCGGCCCGAGCATCTGCACCTCGTGCTCCAGGTCCACCCCGCGCTCGCGAGCCCGGCGGCGAGCCTCCCGCATGAGCGCGATCACGTCGGCCGACCGCGCGCCGGCGTGGTTCTCGATGAAGTTGGCGTGGACCGGTGAGATGCGGGCGCCGCCCACGGCGTACCCCTTGAGGCCGCACTCCTCGAGCAGGCGGCCCGCGGTGCGCTCGGGCTCCGGGTTCTTCCAGACCGATCCGAACGTGCGCACCTTGGCGGGCTGCGCATCCCGCCGCCGCCGCTGCATGTCGGCCACCGTCGAGCGGATCCGCTCGGGCTCGCCGGGTACGAGCTCGAGCACGGCCTCGGCCACGACCTCACCCGCCGCGACCTCGGACCGCCGGTAGCGCATCCCGAGATCGTCGGGCCCGCCGCGGCGCTCACCGGCCGCTCCGATCACGAGCGCCTCGGCGAGCACGTCGCGGATCTCGCTGCCGTATGCCCCAGCGTTCATGCGCACCGCGCCGCCGGCGGTGCCGGGGATCGCACACCCGAACTCGATCCCCGAGAGCCCCCAACCGGTCGCGCGCTTCACGATCGCCGCGAGCGAGGCGCCTCCGCCGCATGTGACCCGATCGCCGTCGCGCTCGATCCGGGCCAGGTCGCCCGCGAGGCGGATGACGACGCCGTCGTAGCCGGCATCGGCCACGAGCAGGTTCGACCCCAGTCCGATGACCGCAGTCTCGAGACCGTCGCCGGCCGCCCAGGCCAGGACGTCGCCCAGCTCGCCAACGGTGGTCGGCCGGGCGAACCATCGCGCCGGGCCGCCCGTTCCGACCGTGGTCAGGCGCGCGGTCGGATAGTCGGCCTCGACGATGGACGGCGGGTTCATATGCTCACCCGAGCAGCAGGTCGCCCACCCGCCGGACGTCGCCTGCGCCGACGGTCAGCACCATGTCTCCCGCGCGTAGGCGCGCACGGAGATAGTCGGCCGCATCCTCGAGGGTGGGCTCGTATGCGAGCGGCATGCCCGGTCGCCGCTCGGCCAGGGCGTCGACGACGAGCTTCGCGGTCACGCCCTCGACGGGCTGCTCGCGGGCCGCGTAGATCTCGGTCACGACGGCCTCGTCTGCCC
>JBOHBE010000207.1:0-6047 GCA_050698235.1 Gaiellales bacterium | reverse complement strand
GGGCGGAGTTCCTGCTCGTGATCGCGTGCAAGGCACAGTTCTTCTGCGGCCTCGCGTCGGTGACGTCGGCCTCGCGGATGATGTTCGCGTTCTCGCGTGACCGCGCGATCCCGGGCTATCAGCTGTGGCGTCAGGTGTCCAAGAAGGAGCGGGTGCCCGTGAACTCGATCTGGGCGATCTGCTTCCTCGCGTGGGCGCTGATGCTGCCGACGCTCAAGAACCCGATCGTCGGCTACGCGGTGGGCACGTCTGTCGCCGTCATCGGCCTCTATATCGCGTTCGTGCTTCCGATCATCCTGCGCTACCGCGCGAAGGAGAGCTTCGAGCGCGGTGCATGGCACCTCGGCAACCACTACAAGTGGATCGACCCGCTGGCGATCGGCTGGATCGTCCTGATCTGCATCCTGTTCCTGCTGCCGCTCTTCCCTGACGGCATCCCCGGGAACGACGCTGTGGTCGGGTCGCACTTCCTGCTGAACGTCAACTGGATCGACGTCAACTACGCACCACTCACGGTCGGCGGCGCCTTCATCCTCTTCGGTGGTTGGTGGGTGCTCTCGGCCAAGAACTGGTTCAAGGGACCGGTCCGGATGGGCTCCGAGGAAGAGCTGGAGCGCATCGAGGCGGGCTTCGCCTCGGGCGACTGAGTCACAGGCTGGGGCCGGGCGCTACGCCGCGCTCGGCCCCAGCAGCTCGTCCCTGATCGTCGTGAAGTCGTCGAACCGGATGTAGTCGACGCCCTCGCGGTCGAGGTGCTGGGCCAGCGCACGGCGGGCGAAGCGAATGTCGGCGGTCTTCGAGGCACACCGGTCGGAGTAACCGTCGCCGATGTAGGCGACCTCGCGGCCGTCGCGCATCCCGTCGACGACGGAGCGCTTGCACTCCTCCCCGCAGACCGGGCAGGGCTCGCCGTGGCGGAAGTCGACCAACCCGCCGTCGGGCGTGAAGCGCACGTCATGCGCGACCACCTCGAGGTGCCCGAGGCCCTCGCGATCGAGCACCGGGCGGATCACCGACTCGAATCCGCTCGAGACGACCACGACCCGATCACCTGCTCGCTCGGCAGCGCGGACGAAGTCGGCGAAGCCCGCGCGGATCTCCGCGCGGTCGACGGTCTCGGACACGATGGTGTCGTGATCGCCCTTGATCGGCGCGAACTCGGCGGCGATCACCTCGCGGAGCGTCATCGTACGCTGCTGGAGATCGCTCTCGGCCGCGGCCCACTCGGCGGGCGCGTAGATCCGGCACATCTCGTCCAGCGTGTCGTGCTCGGTGATCGTGCCGTCGAAGTCGACGACGATCAGGCGGCTCACCCGCGCCGGACCCACTTGGCCACGGTGTCCGCGTCGTGGCCGGCCGCGATCAGCTGGAACAGGGGCTTCGGGCTCTTGAGCGTCTTCATCGTCTCCATCCGCCCGACCGAGATGCCCTGGCGCTGGCAGAACCGCAGGAGCGACTGGCGATCGGCGGAGAGCAGGCGCCACACCGTCTCCTGGCGATGGCGATCGAAGTCGGGGTAGACACCCACGTCGCCCGCGACGGCACGGCTCACTGCCTCGTTGTACTGCTCGCGGTAATCGTGCTCCTCTGACATCGGGCGTTAGTGTACTGAGCGATGCGGGCGGGCCGTCCC
This sequence comes from Gaiellales bacterium, assembly GCA_050698235.1. Lineage (GTDB taxonomy): Bacteria > Actinomycetota > Thermoleophilia > Gaiellales > JAICJC01 > JAICJC01. The sequence continues at coordinate 4,414 of JBOHBE010000207.1, read as the reverse complement.
CTCTCTGTCGTTGGCGTGGTCGCAGCGCTCCTCGTTGCGGCGCCGGCCGCGCACGCCGCCTGGTCGACGGTCGCGACCCCCAACCCGAGCGGCGGACAGGACGTCCTGAACGAGGTCGGCCGCCTCCCGGGCACGAACGTGCTCTACGCCGTCGGCCGCACCAACGTCGGCACGCTCGTCCTTCGGTCGGCCAACCGCGGAGCGTCGTGGCAGGTCGAGTCGTCGCCCAGCCCGGGCTCGGGTGCGCAGCTCTTCGGCATCACCGTGAAGGCAAACGGTGCGTGGGCGGTCGGCTACAAGGCAGGGCCGAGCCGGACGACGACCCTCATCCTGCGGCGCAGCGGCGGCACGTGGCGGGTCGTCCCCAGCCCGAGCCCCGACCCCTTCGACTTCCTCTACAGCGTCGTCACGACATCGGCCGGCACGTGGGCAGTGGGCAACGGCACCGGCAGCGGCGGGCTGAGCCATCCGCTCATCCTGCGCTGGAACGGCCACTCGTGGAAGGTGCAGCGCGCGCCCTCGCTCTCGAAGGGCGACAACAAGCTCTTCGGCATCGCCGGGAACGGCGGGAAGCTGTGGGCGTTCGGCCAGCGTGGCGTGGCGGGCTCGTCGCTCCATCCGCTCGCGCTGCATCGCACAGCGTCGGGCTGGCACGTGTCCCAGACGCCGGATCCGTCGCGCGGCGGCGAGTCGTTCTTCCTCGGCGGCACCATGTCCGGCAAGACCGTGTGGGCCGTCGGCGGCCGTGGCTCCGGCTCGCGACACGCGCTCGCCGAGCGCCACACGTCGGCGGGCTGGAAGGCGGTCACGGTGCCAGACGGCGGCGGTTGCACCGCCACGAACGAGCTGGCGTCCGTCGCGGTGATCCCGGGGACGAAGCAGCTCTGGGCGGTCGGCGACTGCTCCCCCGGACCCGGAAACCGCACGCTCGTCTCGAAGCGCCAAAATGGCGTGTGGCATCGCATCACGAGCCCCACGCCCGACACGAGCGGCAGCTTCCTGACCGGCGTCGTGGCGTTCTCGAAGACCGCCGCAGCGGCGGTGGGGTATCGGACGCCCTCGGGATTCCGTACCATGGCGCTGATCCACCACTGATCGCGTGACCGACACCGCCGCCCCATCGACGCGCCTCTTCGGCGCCCAGAGCATGACCGCTCCGCTTCACGACGTCGTGGTGAAGCGGCCCGGCACAGCGTTCGGCGTGGCCTACGAGAACCCGGCGCACGGGTTCCTGCATCAGGTCGACCTGACGGAGGCGCAGCGCCAGCACGACGCCTTCTGCCAGGTGCTCACCGACCTCGGGGTCCGCGTCCACCAGCTCGACGCCGAGACCGAGAGCCCCGACCTCACCTACACGTTCGACTCGGCGCTGGTCACCGACCGCGGCATCATCGGCCTGCGGTCCGGCAAGCCGACTCGCCAGGGCGAGGCGGCGCCGATGCTCGAGTGGGCCGCCGGCCGCGACATCCCGGTGCTCGGCCGGCTCGGCGACGGCGAGACCGCCGACGGCGGCGACACGTTCTGGCTCCGGCCCGACGTGTTCTGCATCGGCCGCTCGCTCCGCACGAACATGGCCGGCGCGGCGCGGATGACCGAGCTGGTCGGCGGCGATGTCCACGTCTTCGACGTCCCGTACGCCAACGGCCCCGCCGAGTGCCTCCACCTCCTGTCGGTCATCTCGCCGATCGCCGACGACCTGGCCGTGGTCTTCATGCCCCAGCTCCCCGCCGGCCTGTACGAGCTTCTGGGGGAGCGGTGCGTCGCGCTCGTCCCGGTTCCTGAGGAGGAGATCCTGAGCCAGGGCTGCAACATCCTCGCAGTCCGGCCCGGCGTCGTCGTCATGGTCGAGGGCAACCCGGCGACGCAGCGGGCGCTGCTCGACCGCGGATGCGAGGTGCACACGTTCCCCGGAACCGAGGTGTGCATCAACGGATCCGGCGGCCCCACCTGCATCACCCGCCCGATCCTTCGGGGATGAAGAACCTGACCCCGGCCGAGCTGGCCGTCGTCGGGGCCGTCGATCGTGACCGCATCGCCTCCGACCTGGCCGCGATCGTCGCGTATCCGAGCCTCACCGGCTCGGAAGGCGAGGTGCAGACCGAGATGGCGCTCCGGATGACGACGGCCGGGCTCAAGGTCGAGCGCGTCGACGTCACCGCCGCCGAGCTGGCGGGCGATCCCGACTTTCCGGGGGTCGAGGTGCCGCGCGAGGTGCATCCCGTCGTGGCGGGCCGGCTCGGCGACACTGCGTCCGGAAAGCGGGCGATCATCGCCGGCCACATCGACGTCGTCGGCGGCGGCGACGAGCTCCAGTGGACGACGCCGCCGTTCACGCCGCGGATCGACGACGGGCTGCTGTACGGCCGCGGCGCCTGCGACATGAAGGCGGGCGTCGTCGCGGGACTGGCGGCGCTGCGGGCGCTCGTCGAGGCGGAGGTCGAGCTCGGGGGCGAGGCGATCCTGCTCACGGTGCCGGGCGAGGAGGACGGCGGCGCGGGGATGCTCGCCGCGATCCGGGCCGGGTACGCGGGCGGCGTCGCGGTCATCACGGAGCCGACCGAGCTTCAGGTCGTGACGGCCCAGGCCGGGGCGATCACGTTCACGCTCACGATCCAGGGGCGAAGCGCGCACGCGGCGTTCCGGCGCGAGGGCGTCTCGGCCATCGAGAAGCTGTGGCCGATCATGTCCGCGCTCGAGGCGAACGAGCGGGAGCGGAACGAGGCCGAGCAGCTGCGGGCGATGCGCGAGCTGGGGCTGCCCTACCCGACGTCGATCGGCAGGGTCGCCGCCGGCGAGTGGTCGTCGACCGTTCCAGACAGGCTCGTCGCCGAGGGCCGCTACGGCGTGCGGGTCGGCCAGACGGTGGCCGAGGCTGAGGCCGAGCTGCGCTCGGTCATCGCGGAGGCCTGCGCCGGCGACGACTGGCTGCGCGACCATCCCGCCGATGTCGAGATCACCGGCGGGCGCTTCGCCGCGGCGTCGGTGCCGAACGACCACCCGCTGCCGTGGGGCCTGGCGGAGACGGCCCGCGACGTCCTCGGCCGGCTCCCCGACTTCCTCGGCATGCCGTACGGCGCCGACGCCCGCCTCCTGATCGACCACGGCTCGACGCCGACCGTCCTCTACGGCCCGGGCGACCCGAACCTGGCCCACGCCCCGGACGAGCATGTGGCGCTCGAGGACGTCGCGCGCTGCGCGCGCGTGCTGGCGGTGTGGGTCATGCGCGCGCTCGGCTGAAACACCTGTACCAGGTACAGGTGTTTCACGGCTGTGCGAGCATTGGCTCGTGGCTGATTCGCCGACCCTCGCCGACGTCCAGGCCGCCGCCGACGCCATCGCAGGCCGCGTGCACCGAACGCCGATGCTCACCTCGGCCACGCTCGCGGCCCGCTGCGGCGCGCCCATCTGGTTGAAGGCCGAGCTCTTTCAGCGCGTCGGCGCCTTCAAGCCGCGCGGGGCCTTCAACCGCCTGCGCGCACTGACCGCTGACGAGCGGGAGCTCGGCACGATCACGATCTCGGCCGGGAACCACGCCCAGGCGCTCGCCCTTGCCGCGCGCGACGAGGGCGTCGACGCGCTCGTCCTCATGCCCTCCGACGCCAGCCCGGCCAAGGTCGCGGCCACTCGCGGCTACGGCGCGACGGTCGATCTCGAGTCGGCCGACAGCATGGAGGCGCTCGAGCGGATGCGGGCCATCGCCGCCGAGACCGGCCGCGTGATCGTCCATCCATACGACGACCGCCTGATCGCCGCCGGCCAGGGGACGGTCGGCCTCGAGATCGTCGCGGACGCGCCGGACGTCGACACGGTGATCGTGCCGATCGGAGGCGGTGGCCTGATCGCCGGGATCGCGACTGCGGTGAAGGGCCTTCTCCCGGACGCGCGCGTCATCGGCGTCGAGCCCGAGCTCTCGGCCGCGATGCGCACGGCGCTGGACGCCGGACACCCGGTTCCCGCGGTCCCCGGCCCGACGATCGCCGACGCCCTCCGCTCGCCGGTCGCCGGCGCGATCGGGCTGGAGGTCTGCTCGCGGCTGGTCGACGACGTCGTCCTGGTCTCGGACGACGAGATCCGCGAGGGCATGCGGTTCCTCTACGAGCGAGCCAAGCTGGCGTGTGAGCCCGGCGCCGCCGTCGGCGTCGCAGCGCTCCTGGCCGGGCGCGTCGACGTGAGCGGATCGGCAGGCGTTGCCCTCGTCATCTCGGGCGGCAACGTCGCGCCAGAGCTCGCCGCCGAGATCCTCGCCGGGTGACCGCGTGGAGCCGCTCCACCCGGAGGTCGCCAAGCTCACCGGAGGCGACCGGCGGTCGATCGGCCGGTCGAACGAGGTCGTCGCCGACGTCCTGGCCGATCCGTCGCTCTTCGACCTGATCTTCGACGCCATCGCGAGCGACGACCCGCTGATCGCCATGCG
>JBOHBE010000206.1:0-8100 GCA_050698235.1 Gaiellales bacterium | reverse complement strand
GCGCGCTCCTCGGTCACGCCTACGCCAAGAGCCCGGTCGACGTCGCCTGCTGGGACATCCTGGGCCGTCGCGCCGGGCTGCCGCTGTACGCGCTGCTGGGCGGCCTCCGGGCCGCGAGCTTCCCGCTCTACGTCGCCGTGCCGCTGGCGCCCGTCGACGAGATGGCCCGGTTCGTCGAAGAGCGGATGGCCGAGGGCGTGCGCCACTTCCAGCTCAAGCTCGGCGCTGACCCCCACGACGACGCCGCCCGTGCCGCCGAGGTGGCCCGCCTCCTGGGCGACCAGGGCCTCCTCGTCGCCGACGCCAACTGCGGCTGGCTGCCGCAGGACGCCGTGGTCGCCGCGCGCCTGCTCGACCCGCTCGACCGCGTCTATCTGGAGCAGCCGTGCCGGACACTCGAGGAGTGCGTGGCCGTGCGCAGGCACACGACCCTGCCGATGGTCCTCGACGAGATCATCCTCGACGTCCCCTCGCTCCTGCGCGCCGTCTCGGCCAACGCGCTCGAGGCGTTCAACCTGAAGATCAGCCGCGTGGGCGGGCTCACGACCGCCCGGCTCATGCGCGACCTGGCCCAGAACCTCGGCCTGCGGGTCACGCTCGAGGACACCTGGGGCGGCGACGTCACGACCGCCGCCGTCGCGCATCTCGCGGCCAGCACCCGGCCCGAGCACCTGCTCACGGTGTCGTTCATGAACGACTGGACGAACGAGCACGTCGCCGGGTACGAGCCGCGGTCGTCAAACGGCGTGGGAGCGGCGCCGACAGGCCCCGGCCTCGGCATCGAGGTCGACCTCGAGATGCTCGGCGAGCCGCTCTTCGTGTTCGGCTGATCTCAGCCCGGCCGCGCGCCGAGCGTGATGGTCGCCTCGGTCGTCTGGCCGGCTCGCGAGTACTCGATCGCGACGGCGTCGCCGGCCTTGCGGGTGAGGGTGAGGCTCTCGAGCTGCGCGTTCGACGTGGCCGCCTGGCCGGCGATCTTGGTGATGATGTCGCCGACCTCGAGCCCGGCCTGGGCGGAGGGGCCACCCGGTTGGACGCTCCGTACGAAGAGCCCGCCGGTCGTCCCGGCCTGGCTTGCGGCCGTCTCGGGGATCGGCACGGTCTGCATCCCGAAGTAGGCGTGCGTGACGGTGCCCGTGTCGATGATCTCCTTCGAGATCGACTTGGCCAGATCGACCGGGATGGCGAATCCGAGGCCGATGCTGCCGCCGCTCGCCTCGCCCGACGGGCTCGGCACGGTGGCACCTGCGGTGGGAACGCCGATCAGCTCTCCGTCGCAGTTCACGAGGGCGCCGCCGCTGTTTCCGGGATTGATCGCGGCGTCGGTCTGGACAGCGGAGACCAGGAGCGCCTGGCCGCCGTTGTCGCCCGGGACGTGCACGGTGCGGTCAAGCGCGCTCACGATGCCCGACGTCACCGTGCTCGAGAGGCCCAGCGGCGCGCCCAGCGCGACCACCGGCTGACCGACGCGGACCGTGTCCGACGAGCCCTCGGCGATGACCTTCAGATCGTGCGGCGGGTTGACGTGAAGCACCGCCAGGTCGGTCTGCGGATCGCGGCCCGTGATCGTCGCCGGAACCTCGACGCCGTCCGAGAAGAGCACGCTCACCGATCCGCCGTCGGTCGCGATCGAGATCACGTGGTTGTTCGTCAGGATGTATCCGTCTGATCGGATCACCTCGCCCGATCCGTTCCCGCCGCCTCCGCTCGCGGCGCTGGCGTTGATCGTCACCACGGAAGGAAGCACGGTGTTCGCGACCGACTCGACCTGGCACGACGCCGGCCCGCTCCCGCTCGAGCGTCTGCCCGAGGAGGTCGACGAGCCTGAGGAGCCCACAGAGCAGCCCGCGGCGATGACGGTGAGGCCGGCGACGAGGAGCATCGGCACAAGCGCCCGGGAGGCCTCCGAGCGTGTGCAACGGCGCGACATCCGGCCCGATTGTGCCCGAACCGGCGCGGTTCGCATCATCCGCTGTGGATGATCGTGCTCAGTCGCGGCATCGTCACCGGGCCGGCTCGGCCGTCACGTCGGCAGCTCCTCGCCCGCCCGCTCGCGCACCATGTACTCGGCGTACCAGGCGGGCCAGTCCGGGTCGGCCTCGCCGGTGCGCTTCTCGTGCTCGCCGTATGCCTCGGACGCGCGCTTCAGCGCCTGTGCCAGGTCGGTCGCGGAGTCAAACGTCGTCTGCATCGGAGTCTCCCTTCGTCGCCCGCAATGCATCCTGGGCGTCGGTCACCCTGTCGGCGGGCACCTTGACCGCGAAGGCTGAGCTCGCGCCCATGTACGCCCTTGCATCTCCCGGCTCGAGCAACGCCGGGATGTCGGCGGCCTCGAGCCGCTGCCGGGTGACCTCGGCCTCCCACTCGTTCGGGACGGCCGTGACCGTGACCCACTCGCGCTCGTCGCTCATCGGCCCGGAAGCCGCGTCGTGATCTCCTGGAGCACCCAGCCATTGCCGTCCGGGTCGCTGAACGAGGCGAACGAGGCGTACGACCGCCGCTCCGGGTCGGGCCCCGGCACGTGCCCCACATCCCCGGTGCGGTGGAAGACGCCGCCGGCGTCGTGGAACACGCCGCTCACGTCGATGCCGCGGCCGGCGAGCTGCGCCCGGGCACCCTCGATGTCGGTGACGACCAGGTGCATGCCCTGCACCGACCCCGGTTTGGCGGTGGTGATCCCCGTGCCGAAGATGACCGAGCATCCCGATCCCGGAGGCGTGAGCTGGACAACGCGGAAGTCGTCGCCGGTTGCGAAGTCCGCATCCTCCCGCCACCCCATCGACTCGTAGAAGGCCTTGGCCCGATCGACATCCGACACCGGGATGACGATCACCTCGAGCTTCATGTCCATGGTCTGCGCGCTGCCGGCCGCGCCTGGGCCGTCACGTTCGGTCTTGAGGGTGCTCATGCTGAACCTCCGTCGTCGTTGGCGGATTATGCAGGAGCCGGTCGCTGAGTTCTTCCGCTGCTCCGGCCGCCGGTGGTGGTACGCTCGCGCCCCGATGCTTCGACGCCTCATCATCAGCTGGGCCGGCATCGCGCTCGCGTTTGCCGTGACGACCTGGATTCTGTCGGGCGTCGACGTGTCGGGAGGCTTCTTCGCCTACCTCTGGGTGTCGCTCATCTTCGGCTTCGTGAACGCCATCCTGGGGACGCTGCTCCGCATCCTGACCCTCCCCTTCATCGTGCTGACGCTCGGCCTCTTCGCGATCGTGGTCAACGCTGTTGTGCTCGAGATCACCGATGCGCTCACGAGCCACCTGACGATCGACTCGTTCTTCTGGTCGGCGATCTGGGCGGCGATCATCCTGGCGGTCTCCGCCGTGGTGATCGATGCGATCCTGAGCGCCGTCTTCGGCAAGCCTTCCACAGCCTGACCGGGCCGCCGGCCGCGAGTCCGGCGGAGGCGTGTGGGACACTTCCGGCTGCATGAGCGCCCCCACAGGGACGAGCCACCCGGCCCGCGAGCGTCCGCGGATCGAGCGGTTCATTGCGCAGATCTCGCCCAGCCGGGCGATCGGCCTCGTGATCGCCGTCGCCGTCGCGATGACGACGCTCGGCGCGCTGGTGCTTCGCCTGGTGAATCCGGCGGCGCTCACGAGCTTCGGTGACTCGGCGTGGCTCTCGGTCACGACCGTCACGACGACCGGATTCGGCGACGTCGTCCCGTCCAACGCCTCGGGCCGCGTCGTAACGGCCGTGCTGGCGCTGCTCGGGATCAGCCTGATCCCTGTGCTCACAAGCGTGGTCGTGTCTGTGCTCCTGGCCCAGCATCGACGCCAGGATGATGCGGCTCGCGCTGACCAGTCGCGGGCTCTCCTCGAGGCGCTTGAGCGACACAGCGAGCGCCTCGACCGGATCGAGCAAAAGCTCCCGCAGCAGTCCGCGGGCTGATCGCGGTGATCGGACGCCTCGGCGCCCTCGCAGCCAGGTTCGAGGCGCACAGCCTTCGGGTCAAGGCGCGACTTCAAGACGAGCGGGAGCGCCACGTATCGGTCGACGTCGCGCTCCGCGCGGCGGATCGCGATGCGGAGGTGGGAGGCGGCATTCTGGCCGGCGCCCTCGCATACAGGCTGTTCGTGTGGATGCTTCCGCTGCTGTTCGTCGCCGTCGCCGGCCTGGGGTTCTATTCGGAGGCGTCGTCGCAGTCGCCGAGCGCCGTGGCGCGGTCGATGGGCGTGGCGGGGATCGTCTCGAACTCGATTGCGGCCGCCGCCCGGGGCTCCGCCCGCTGGTATGCGCTCCTGATCGGCGTGCCGGTGCTCCTGTATGCGACGCGAACCCTCCTCCGCTCGCTGATCGTCGTTCACAGGCTCGTCTGGGCACATACGCGCCGCGCCGCGCCGCGGCCCACGGTGCGCATGACCCTCGAGACGCTTGTGCTCCTGGTCGGCTTCCCCGTCATCTCGGGGCTCGCGAGCGCCGTGCGGGCGTGGTCATCCGGGAGTGGGGTTCTCGCCTCGCTCATCATCGTGATCCCGTACGCAGGCTTGTGGCTCATCATCTCGGCGCGGCTCCCCCACCGCGAGGCGCGGTGGCCGGCCCTGCTGCCTGGGGCCCTGCTCTTCGCCGCAGGGCTCGAGGGACTGCGGTTCTTCACCGTCTACTTCCTGGCTCCGCGCGTGCCCAGCCTGCAGCACTCGTACGGCCCGCTGGGGATCGCCGCTGCGCTCTTCCTCGGCCTGTTCGTCATCGGCCGGCTCGTGGTCCTCTCGGCCGTCACGAACGCCGTGCTCTGGGAACGTCGCACCGCACCGCTGGAAGAGCGCGCGCCCGACCGCTGACCGCCCAGTGTGCCACTCAGCCGGCGCTCGGTCCGCGCTCAGGAGGGCGCGGCAAGCTCAGGGCTCCCAACGTTTTCGAGAGGAGTCCCAAGATGGCCACCACTGCAAAGACTCTTATGGGCACGTACGAGCTCGACCGGGCCCACTCCACAGTTCACTTCGCGATCAACCATGTCGGCGTCTCGACGTTTCGCGCGTCGTTCGCAGATGTGGACGCCCGTCTCACCGTCGAGGACGATGCGATCGCGCTCGTGGGGCGCGTCAACGCCGAGTCGGTGTCGATCGTCGAGCCGGCGGAGTTCCGCGAGCATGTCGTCCGTGGAGACGACTTCTTCGACGCGGACGCGTTTCCCGAGATCACATTCCGCTCCACGAGCGTCGAGCTCGACGACGACGGAGCGGCGACCGTGGCGGGGGATCTCACGATCCGAGGCACGTCGCGGCCGGTGACGGCCCACGGCACGTATCAGCCGCCGCGGGAGGACCCGTTCGGCAACGTCCGCACCGGCCTCGACCTCCGGGTGACGATCGATCGCCGCGGATGGCAGATGGACTGGCAGACGCCCCTCCCCGACGGCGGCGACGCCCTGGGCTGGGACGTCGAGATCACGGCGCAGCTCGAGCTGGTCAGGGCGAGCTGATGCGGGTGCTCGCGATCAGCGGGAGCCTTCGCCGCGGCTCCTTCAACACCGCCCTCCTCGAGGCCGCCGCGGTCGAATCTGCGTCGATCGCCGACTTCGTCGGCTGGTCGGGTCTGGCCGACATCCCGGCGTACGACGAGGATCTCGATGGCATCCCGCCCGCGGTCGCGACGCTCCGCAGCAAGATCGCCCGCTCGGACGCGATCCTGATCGCGACGCCTGAGTACAACGCGTCGGTTCCCGGCGCGCTCAAGAACGCGCTCGACTGGGCATCGCGGCCGTTCGGCGACAATGTCCTCCGCAACAAGCCCGCCGCGGTGATCGGTGCCAGCCCCGGGATGTTCGGGGCGGTCTGGGCACAGGCCGATCTCCGCCGCATCCTGAAGGCGATCGGTGCCAGCGTGGAGGAGCGTGACCTGCCCGTCGCCCAGGCGCACGAGGCATTCACCGCCGACGGGCGCCTGCGAGATCCCAAGCTCGCAGCAGCCCTGAGGTCGATCGTCTCCGACCTCGTGTCTCAGGCGGCGCAACGCGCCGCCTGAGACAACCTCTCCGCCTACGGCAGCTTGGCCGCCAGAACGTCGACCTGCTCGATCGACGGAGGCTCGGCCAGGAGCTCGCCGGCCTTCTCCATGAGCGCCGCGGCCACGGGCCCGGCGAGGTGTGCCTGGCGGCCGTCGTCGTCGGGAAAGACGTCGAAGATCGCGAATGACGATGCGCCGATCTGGACGGCGAACCAGGCGATGGTCTTCGGCTCGCTCTCGACGAGTGGCACCGCGCTGCGCAGGAACTCTGCGACAGCTTGCTCTTTGCCGGCTCGCGCCTCGAGCCGGACGATCAGACCTGTGGTGACCATGGCTGTGCTCCCTTCGGATCAGTCAATCGATGGTTGGCGGTGTTCGCTTCGATCCTGCACAAGTCCGAGGATCCGGACCCGGCCGTCGACCGCGAGCGCGTGGAGCGAGATCTCGGTCGGCAGGAACGTCCCGTCCTTCGTCCGGCAGGTGAGCTTGATGGTGGATGCGCGCCCGTCGCGGAGGACTCGTTGCAGGAGCTCGCGGAGCTCGGGCATCTCGGATGGATGGATGCGCCACGTGGGCGTCTCGAGCAGCTCATGCCGTGGGTAGCCCAGCAGCCGGCAGCCGGCATCGTTGGCGGCCAGGATCCGATCGGTCGCCGGATCCATGATGTAGGCCGGCTCGTCGCCGTGTTCGAAGGCCGTGCCGGACATGAGATCGCGCTCGGGCTGCCTCATCTGGCTCATCCCGTCTCCGAGCCGATCGCGCGCCGGGGCGGGGACGGTGTGGGCCCTGCCCACTCGTGGCCCAGGCGGCGGCGCAGGAGACGCTGCCGGGCCGGTGAGACGCTGCCGAGCAATGCCTGCCGCACGAGGTCGTAGCGAAACCGGAAGCCGAGGCCGTCGATGCGCAGGATCCGCTGCTCGCAGAGCCGCTCGAGCTCCTCGACGACCTCGGCGGCGTCCGCGCCCAGGATTGCCGCGAGCGGCTCTGGGTCGACCGGCTGCTCGAGGAGCGACGCGGCGACCAGCACGCGGTACCCCCATGCGCCCTCGGCGCGGCACTGTGCGATCAGCGCCTCGGCGAGCGTGTGCGAGTACCCGGCCTGACGATCGCGGGCGAGCGCCTCGGCGACGAAGCGCGGGCTGCCTCCGGTCGTCTCATGCAGGTCGGGGATGCCGAGCGGCGCGAGGTCGCCCGGGGAGAGCGGCTCGAGCCGCTGAATGCTGTCCGGCCTCAGGCCGGCGAGCGGCCGGCCCGGGAGCGTCTCGGTGCCCGGCGCGGTGGTGACGACCGCCACGGCGAGGTCGGCCGCCCGGCGCCGCAGGTAGCCGAGCGCCGCCAGCGTTCGCCCGTCGGCCCGGTGCACGTCGTCGATCAGGAGCACGATCGGGCCGTGCTCCTGGAGCACTGCGACGAGCGCCTCGAGCGCGTCGACCTCCTCGAATGGACGGTTGGGCGCGCCGAGCGTGAGCTCCGGCAGGATCTGGCCGAGCGCCGGTCGCCGGCCGGCGTCGAGCGGGATGCCGGCAAGGGCGCCACGCAGCGCAGCCGCGAGCGGCACGTAGGGCAGGTGGCGCTCGAGCTCCGAGCACTCGGCCCGCCCGACGCGCACGTCTCCCAGCTCCCGGTGCAGCTCGTCGAGCATGCGCGTCTTCCCGAGCCCGGTGTCCGCCTCGACCTGGATCAGCCTCAGGCCGCCGGCCAGCCCGTCGCCGACGGCGCGCACCAGCTCGTCGAGCTCGGCAGTGCGGCCGAGCAGCCGGAGGTCCTGCCGGGGAGGGGCGCTCGCCGTCGTCCGCCTGATCGGGCGCGGCAGCAGCGAGTCGACGTCGTCCTGGCGGATGATGGCCGACTCGAGCGCTCGCGTGGGAGCCGCCGGCTCCAGCCCGAGCTCCTCGTCCAGCTGCGTCCGGAACGAGCGATACCGGCCGAGTGCCTCCTGCGACCGGCCGAGCGCGTGCATGGCGAGCATCGCGATTCGATGCCCGCGCTCGCTGAACGGGTCGAGGCGGGTGGCCGCCTCCGCGTGGCCGAGCGCAGGGGCGAAGTCGCGCTCGGCGAGCGCGGCGTCGGCAGCATCGAGGCGGGCCCCGAGGATCCGCCCCTCATACGTGTTGCGCAGATCGATGGCCCACGTCGCGTACGGCTCGTCCT
>JBOHBE010000205.1:0-4327 GCA_050698235.1 Gaiellales bacterium | reverse complement strand
CGCCGACCGGGTGATCGTCATGTACGGCGGCCGCGTTGTCGAACATGGCACCAAGCAGGCGATCTTCAGCGACCCCCAGCATCCCTACACGTGGGGCCTTCTGGGCTCCATCCCGCGGCTCGACCGGCCGCGGCCCAAGCGGCTGACGGCCATCCCCGGCCAGCCGCCGTCGCTCGTCCGGCTGCCCTCCGGGTGCGCCTTCCACCCCCGCTGCCCGCAGCGCTTCGACCGCTGCCTGACCGAGGTGCCTGAGCTGAAACCGACGGCCGAGCCCGGCCACCTGGATGCGTGCCACCTGGATATCGCCGAGAAGCGCTCGCGGCGGGCCGCCACCATCGACCCCTCCCTGGTGGAGTCGGCATGAGCGCGGCCTCCGAGCCGCTGCTGGCGGCGCACGAGGTCAAGAAGTACTTCCCGATCAAGAAGGGGGTCATCCTGCAGCGCGAGGTGGCCCGCGTGCACGCCGTGGACGGCGTCAGCTTCCACGTGATGTCCGGCGAGACGGTGGGGTTGGTCGGCGAGTCGGGCTGCGGCAAGTCCACCCTTGGCCGCTGCCTGGTGCGGCTGCACGAGCTGACGGCCGGCACCGTCATGTTCGACGGGCGCGACATCTCCCACCTTTCGCGGCGCGGCCTGCGACCGCTGCGGCGGGAGATGCAGATGGTGTTCCAGGACCCGTAAGCGTCGCTCAACCCACGCAAGCGGGTGGGCACGATCAGATCCGATCCGCTGCGCATCCACGGCCTCGGCGACGGCAAGCAGGTGCGGGCCCGCGTGCAGGAGCTGCTCGAGCTCGTCGGGCTCTCGCCCGAGCACTACAACCGCTACCCGCACGAGTTCTCGGGCGGCCAGCGCCAGCGGATCGGCGTCGCGCGCGCCCTGGCGCTCCAGCCGAAGCTCATCGTGGCCGACGAGCCCGTCTCGGCCCTGGACGTTTCGATCCAGGCGCAGGTGATCAACCTGCTCGACGACCTCCAGGACGAGCTGTCGCTGACCTACATGTTCATCGCCCACGACCTCGGGGTCGTGCGCCACGTCTCCGACCGGATCGCGGTCATGTACCTGGGCAAGATCGTCGAGATCTCACCGGCCGAGGAGCTCTACCAGCGGCCCGTGCATCCCTACACCGAGGCGCTCCTGTCGGCGGTGCCGGTGCCTGACCCGGACCTCTCGGCCAAGCGCGAGCGGATCGTGCTCGAGGGCGACGTGCCCAGCCCGATCTCGCCGCCGACCGGCTGCCGGTTCCATCCGCGGTGCCGGTACGCGACCGAGGTCTGCGCGGCCGAGGAGCCGCCGCTCATCGTCCACGGGGCGGGCCACCTCGCCGCCTGCCACCATCCGCTGAACGTCGCCTCGACGCCCGCGGCCGCCGCCGCCCAGCCGGCGCCCGGGCCCTGATCCGGGCCTCCGCCCGGCACGTGACGTTCGACACGCAGTCGCCTTGACCTGGGGGTCATCCGCGGTATAGTGACCCGAGATAGCGCCGCTGCGGGAAGGGAAATTCGGTCCGCAGGCGGCGCGTACGCCTGTCCTTTGCGGGCAAGGCCCTTCGCTGCTAACCTTCACGGTTGCGCCTTGGTCCGGTACCACGCTCCTGAGTTCCCCCACTAGCCCCGCGGGAGGCGACGCTTTGCCTGCAAGTACGACTGCGCCCCGAAGCCGCAGGACGTTCTCGAAGCTCGAGAAGGTCCTGGACGTGCCCAACCTCATCGACATCCAGAAGGCCTCGTTCCGGTGGTTCATGGGCCACCCGTCCGACCCGAAGTCATTCAGTGTCTCGGGCCTGCGCGAGACCATCGACGACATCTCGCCGATCCGGGACTACTCGGAGCGGCTCGAGGTGCGCCTCGGCGAGTACACCATCGGCGACCCTGTGGTCTCCGAGCGCGAGTGCCGCGAGAAGGATCAGTCGTTCGAGGTCCCCGTCAACGTCAAGGTGTCGTTCACGAACCTCGACACCGGCGAGATCCGCGAGCAGACCGTGTTCCTCGGCAACTTCCCGTGGATGACCGACCAGGGGACGTTCATCATCAACGGCACCGAGCGCGTCGTCGTGACGCAGCTGGTGCGCTCCCCGGGCGCCTACATCATGGAGCCCAAGGACGCGACAAAGCAGGTCTTCGTCGCCAACCTCATGCCCTCGCGCGGCTCGTGGCTCGAGATGGAGATCGACAAGAAGGGCATGGTCAACGTCCGCATCGACCGCAAGCGCAAGCTGCCGGTGACCACGCTCCTGCGCGCGCTCCCGGCGGTCGACGAGAACACGGGCTTCGAGATCGACAAGTCCGACGAGGGCCTCCTGGCGCTCTTCGGAGACAACCCGTTCATCCGGATGACCCTCGAGAAGGATCCGGTCAAGAGCGAGGACGCGGCGCTGGTTGAGGTGTTCAAGAAGCAGCGCCCGGGCGAGCCGCCGACGGTCGAGAACTCTCGCAACCTCGTGCGGTCGCTCTTCTTCGATCCCAAACGCTACGACCTCACGAAGGTCGGCCGCTACAAGCTCAACATGCGCCTCGGCCAGAAGGTCTCGCCCGAGTGCCGCGTGCTCACCACGGGCGACATCGTCGAGCTCATCCGGCGCCTCGTCGAGCTGCCGGTCAAGCTGAACGTGCCCGAGGACTCGAAGGACTACGCGGCCGACGCGATCATCATCCCGCGCAACGAGATCGAGCACGACCTCGACGAGTACGAGCACTTCGGCAACCGGCGCCTCCGCACCGTCGGGGAGCTGATCCAGGAGGCCTTCCGGATCGGCCTCTACCGGATGGAGCGCGTCGTCCGCGAGCGCCTGACGACCGAGGACGAGGACGCGATCACCCCGCAGACGATCGTGAACATCCGCCCCGTGGCCGCGGCGCTCAAGGAGTTCTTCGGCTCCTCGCAGCTCTCGCAGTTCATGGATCAGACCAACTCGCTGGCCGGCCTCACCCATCGCCGTCGCCTCTCGGCGCTCGGCGCCGGCGGCCTCACGCGCGAGCGCGCGCCGATCGAGGTGCGCGACGTGCACCCGACCCATTACGGCCGCATGTGCCCGATCGAAACCCCGGAAGGCCCGAACATCGGCCTCATGGGCTCGCTCGGCTCCTACGCCAAGGTGTCGGAGCACGGCTTCGTGCAGACCCCGTACCGCAAGGTCGCCAAGGGCAAGATCACGGGCGAGGTGGAGTACCTCGACGCCATCCAGGAGGAGATGTTCACGATCGCGCAGGCCAACGCCGACGTGGACAAGAACTCCAAGCTGGTGTCGCCGGTGCTGTGCCGCACGCGCGACGGCGTCCCCGTCCAGGTCGACTCATCGCAGGTCGACTACATGGACGTCGACCCGGCCCAGATCGTGTCGGTCGCGACCGCGCTCATCCCGTTCCTCGAGCACAACGACGCGAACCGCGCCCTCATGGGATCGAACATGCAGCGCCAGGCCGTGCCGCTCATGGTGCCCGAGGCGCCGCTGGTCGGCACCGGCCTCGAGTACCGGGCCGCCGTCGACACCGGCGACGTGACGCTCGCCACCCGTGCGGGCAAGGTCGAGTCGGTCGACGCCGAGCGGATCATCGTCTCGACGCGCGACGGCCTCGACGCCTACGACCTCGTCAAATACCGGCGCTCGAACCAGGGCACGATCATCCATCAGAAGCCGATCGTCTACGAGGGCCAGCGCGTCTCGGCGGGCGAGGTCCTGGCGGACGGCTCCTCGACCGACCAGGGAGAGCTCGCGCTCGGCAAGAACCTCCTGGTCGCCTTCATGTCATGGGAGGGCTACAACTTCGAGGACGCCATCATCCTGAGCGAGCGGATCGTGAAGGACGACGTCCTGACCTCGATCCACATCCACGAGTACGAGGTCGACGCCCGCTCCACCAAGCTCGGCGACGAGGAGATCACGCGCGACATCCCGAACCGCTCGGAGGAGTCGCTCCGAAACCTCGACGAGTCAGGGATCGTGCGCATCGGGGCCGAGGTCGGCTCCGGCGACCTCCTGGTCGGCAAGGTCACGCCGAAGGGCGAGACCGAGCTGACCGCAGAGGAGAAGCTGATCCGGGCGATCTTCAAGGAGAAGGCCCGCGAGGTGCGCGACACGTCGCTCAAGGTGCCTCACGGCGAGGGCGGCAAGGTCATCGATGTGAAGACCTTCGCCCGCGCCGACGGCGACGACCTGTCGCCCGGCGTCAACGAGCTCGTGCGCGTCTACGTCGCGACCAAGCGCAAGATCGCCGAGGGCGACAAGCTCGCCGGCCGGCACGGCAACAAGGGCGTGATCTCCAAGATCGTGCCCGAGGAGGACATGCCGCACATGGCCGACGGCACGCCCGTCGACATCATCCTGAAC
>JBOHBE010000204.1:0-5041 GCA_050698235.1 Gaiellales bacterium | reverse complement strand
TCTTGCCGGACCCCGACTCGCCCACGATCGCCATCGTCCGGCCCTCTTCCAAGACGAGCGACGCCTCGGTGACGGCCTCGAACGAGCCGTACTGCACGGACACCCGGTCGACCTCGAGGAGCGCCGTCACCCGGCCTCCTCGACGCGCGCCCGCGGGTCGACGATCGCCCGCACGACGTCCGCCACGAGGTTGAAGGTCACGACGACGACCGCCGCGATGATGACCGTGCCCATGAGGAGCGGCCGGTCAAGCTCGTTGTAGGCCTGCTCCTGGAGCTCGCCGACCCCCGGCCAGGCGAACACCGTCTCGACGAAGACCACGCCCGACAGGTAGATCGCGACGTCGAGGCCGGCGAGCGTGATGACGGGTGAGAGGCAGTTCCGGATCACGTGGCGGCGGAGGATCACGCGTCGCGGGAGGCCCTTGGCGACGGCGGTTCGCATGTACGGCGACGAGAGCGCCGTCCGCGTCGACTCCGAGACCACGGCGGCGTAGTAGGGCACGCCGAAGAGGCCGAGCGTCATCGCCGGGAGGATCAGCTCCTTGGGGCTCGTGCCACCGCCCAGCGGCAGGAGGTCGAGCCGGTAGGCGAAGACGACCAGGAGCAGGAACCCGAGCGAGTAGGTCGGGATCGAGAGCAGCACGACGTTGGCCGCCGCAAGGCCGCGGCTGCGGTTGCGCCTCAGGCCGTCCCACAGCCCCAGGCCGCCGCCCAGGGTCACCTCGACCAGAAGCCCGCCGAAGGCGAGCACGGCGGTCGCCGGCAGGCGCTCCATGACGAGGTCGATCACCGGCCGGCGGCGGATGTACGAGACACCCAGGTCGCCCTGCGCCACGTTCGTCATGTACGTGACGAGCTGCGACGGGACGGAGTCGTCGAGGTGGAGGTTCGCGCGGACGGTCGCCAGCACCTCGGGCGACGCGCGCGGGCCGGCGATCCGGCGGGCGGGGTCGCCCGGCAGCGAGAACTGGAGCACGAACGTCATGAGGACGACGCCCGCGATCGTGACCAGGCCGAGGCCGATCCGGACGATCAGATATCGAGCCATGACCTCTGGAGGGAGACGGCGCCGCGCCGCGAGAGCGACTCGCCGATAAGGACGAATCCGAACACGATCAGGACGACACAGGCCAGCGGCACGATGAGGAGGTGCGGCGCGTAGTCGATCGCCCCCTGCCCCTCGGCGAGCATGTTGCCCCACTCCGGGGTCGGAGGCTGGATGCCGGCGCCGAGGTAGCTGAGGCCCGACCCGACCGCGACGACCGTCGCGCCGTTGAAGGCCGCGATGGTGGCGATAAGGCTCGCGAGGTTCGGAAGGATGTGCCGCCGGATCACCGTCCTGCCCGGCGCGCCCATCGCAATCGAGGCCTCGACGAAGGTCCGGCGCCGGAGCGCGAGCGTCTCGCCGAAGATGACCCGCGCCGTCCACGCCCAGTAGAGCGCCGTCACCACCGTGGCGATGCCGAGCACGCCCGTCCCCAGGACGCTCGCGAGCGCGAGGCCCGAGATCACTGTGGGGACGGCCAGGAACATGTCGGTGACGCGCATGAGCGCGTGCTCGACCCAGCCCCGGTAGAAGCCGGCGACGAGGCCGACGATCACGCCGAGCCCGACCGACGTGATGTTCGAGATGAACGCGATCTCGAGGCTCGCGCGCGCCCCGTAGGCGACCCGCGCCAGCATGTCGCGGCCCAGCGAGTCGGTGCCGAGGATGTGGCCGGAGCTCAGGACGCCGAGCGGCAGACCGTTCGGTGTCAGGCCGTCGACCGGGGTCGCATAGGGGTCGCCGAACAGGGGTGCGAACACGGCGAGCAGCACGCCGGCAGTGAGAATCGAGACCCCTGCGATGAACGTCCGCCGCGGCCACGTGGCCGCGGCCGCCTTACGTCGCGACCCAGAGGCGGTCGTAGTAAGCGCCGTAGACACCGGAGTAGTGGAAGTTCCTGAGGCGGTCGGGGTTACGGGCCATGACCCAGTTCACGTTCTCGCAGAAGACGCCGGCCGCGTCATCGCCGACCCTGGCCTCGACCTGCGCCAGGAGGGCGTTTCGGGCGTTCGGGTCGGTCGTGCCGCGGGCCTGCGCTGTCAGGCGGTCGACGTCGGCGTTCGAGTAGTGCGTGTAGTTCGACGACCCGCCGGTCTCCCAGTACTGGCTGATCAGGTCGATCGCCGTCGGGTAGATCGCGTAGAACGTCGACACCCATGAGTCGCACTTGCCCTTGATGCTGAGATCGTTGATGGTCGCGTAGGAGGCCTGCTTCAGCGTGATGTCGACGCCGATCGCCTTCCACTGCTGCTGGAGCACCGCGCCCACCTGCGGCTCGGGGCTGTCGCTCACCCAGAGGGTGGCCGCGACCTTCGGCGACCCCGCGTCGGCGAGCAGGCTGCGGGCCCGGTCGAGGTCGAGCGAGTACGGCTCGAACGTGCGCGAGCCGGCCAGCATGTCGACCGGGAACGGCGCGCCCCAGGCCGTTGCCTCGCCGCCGGTCACGCGCTGGAGCTGGTCGCGGTCGGTGGCCCAGTTGAGCGCCTGGCGCACGCGCACGTCGCGGAAGGCCTCGACGCGTGGGTGCATGTTGATCCAGCGCGAGGCGAGGAGGCGCTGCTCGAAGCGGTACTTCTTGAGGCGGGCCGACGCGCTGGTCTCGGCGAGGCTCTGGGCGGTCAGGCCGTAGCCCATCAGATCGAGCTCGCCGCGCTGCATCATGAGGAGCTGCACGCTCTGGTCGATCCCCCAGCGGAACTCGACCTCGTCGAGGTACGGGAGGCCCTTCCAGTAGTAGTCGTCGAACCGCGTGAACACGTAGCGCTGGCCCTGCGAGTCGTAGCTCCCCACCTTGAAGGGGCCGTTCCCGACCGGCGTGTCGGCGAAGCTGGCGCCGAGCCGGTCGACCTCCTCCTTGGGCACCGGTGCCATGAACGGCTGGGTCAGGGCGTAGACGAACGTGATGTCGGGCTGGACGAGCGTCACCCGCAACGTGTTGTCGTCGACCACCTCGACACCGGTCAGCTCCTGTGCCTGGCGGTGGTAGAGCTCCTTGGCGCCCTTGATGGTGTAGATGTAGCTGGCCGCCCAGCTCTGCGTCTTTGGGTCGAGCACCCGCTCCCACGCGTACTTGTAGTCGGCGGCAACCACGGCGCGGCCGTTGTGGAAGTTGACGTCGCGGCGCAGCGGGATCGTGTAGACGAGGCCGTCGGCCGAGACCTTCGGCATCGCTGCGGCGGCGTTCGGCCGCGGGGAGTTGTCGTTGTCGTAGGAGTAGAGCGGCGAGTAGAGGAGGTTGCAGATCGCCTCCCACCCCGTGCTGGTGTAGGCGATGGCCGGGTCGTAGCCGTTGCCCTCGACATCGAAGGCGTTGATGACCCGCCCGCCGTGGACACCGCCGGTGGCCGGCGGCCCCGGCACGGCGCCCGAAACTGTCCCTCCGCCCTTCGACGTGGACGGCGGAAGCGCCGACGAACTGCCCCCGCAGCCGGCCAGGTACAGGGCGAGCGAGCCCGACGCTGCGCCCTCGAGGAGCCTCCGACGGGTGACGCGGGGATCGGCCACGGTCGGGAGATGGTACAAACCGCGCCGGTTGCGTGCAGGCCGACCCGCCCGGTAGCGTCCGCGGCCGTGATCGCCCCGTTCGACCGCGACGGTGAATGGCTGCGCTGCGCCCTGCACGCGCACACGACGAACTCCGACGGCGAGGCGACCCCCGACGGGCTGGTCGAGCACTACGTGCGCGCCGGCTTCGACGTCCTCGCGATCACCGACCACTGGCACATCACGGTGCACGCCCACGACGAGCTGCTGCTGATCCCGTCGAGCGAGCTCTCGGCCAAGCTCGAGGGCCGCGGCGAGTTCGACGCCGACGTGCTCGCGTACGGGATCGACGTCCTGCCCGAGCCGGCCGAGGAGTTCCCGTCGATCTCGGACGCCGCCGACTGGATCGTGGGGCAGGGCGGCGTCGCCTATCTCGCGCATCCGTACTGGAGCGGCCTCAGGGCCGAGGACTACCTCGCCGCCCCCGCCCTGTCGGGGATCGAGGTGATGAACGCGGGGTCGGAGCTCCTCCAGGGGAACGGGCTCTCGGCCGTCCACTGGGACGACATCCTGCACCTGGGCGGGCGCTGCCTCGCGATCGCGACCGACGACTCGCACTACCCCGGCCAGGACAGCCGGCTGGCGTGGACGATGGTGCGCGCCGCGGAGCGGTCGCGCGAGGCGGTGATCGGCGCGCTTCGCGAGGGCGACTTCTACGCCACCTCCGGCGCAGAGATCTCGGGGATCGAGGTCGATGCGGGCGGCGTCGAGGTGCGGTGCGGGCCGGCCCGGTCGATCACCGTTCGCTCGGGGCCCTGGGACGGCTGCCGGGTCGATGCGGGGCCGTACGCGATGAACTGGCGCGGGCGGGTGCTCGAGCGCCGCCACGACGGCGCGATCACCCGGGCCCGGTTCGAGCCGCCCGAATACTGGAAGTGGGGCCGGGTCGAGGTCGCGTCGGTCGAAGGCGCACGCGCCTGGTCGAACCCCTTCGCCGTCGGCTGAGCCGCCCGCGATACCGTGCGGGGCGTGGCACGCGACCCCGATATTGCGATCCGATTGCGGGGCGTGACGAAGCGCTTCGGCTCAATCACCGCGGTCGACGGCCTCGAGCTGGACGTGCCGGCGGGCACCTGCGTCGGACTGCTCGGGCCGAACGGCGCCGGGAAGTCGACGACCATGAAGATGCTCACCGCCCAGGCGATCGCCGATGAGGGCGAGCTCGAGGTGCTGGGCTACCGGCTGCCCGGCGAGTCGAAGGAGGCCCGGGCGGAGTGCGGGGTCGTCCCCCAGCTCGACAACCTCGACACGACGCTCACGGTCGAGCAGAACCTGCGCGTGTTCGCGTGGCTCTACCGGCTCGGCCGGCACGAGCGCACGCCGGCGGTCGAGCGCGCGCTCGAGATCGCGAACCTCACCGGCCGTCGCGACACCCGGGTCGACGAGCTCTCGGGCGGCATGCGCCGGCGGCTCTTGATCGCCCGGGCGCTCGTCCACCGGCCGCGCCTCG
>JBOHBE010000203.1:0-1701 GCA_050698235.1 Gaiellales bacterium | reverse complement strand
CGGAGGTCGTCGCCCGCGGCGCCGGCCGTGAGCGTCACCGCCGGGATCTCGCGGGTGATCATCGGGCCCTGCTCCTGGGTCGTGTACGGGATCGCGTAGCCCGAGAGCTGGTCGAAGAAGCCCGGCGTGCCGGCCGGCACACCGTAGAAGGTCGCGAGCCCGTCGCGTGCGGTGGAGTAGGCGGTCGGCGAGGTGCCCCGGGGCGTGTCGGGACGGACGACGAGACGGAGCTGCGTCCCGCCCGGCGCGGCGACGTTGTCGATCACGATCGCGGCCACGATCCGCGAGCGCAGGCCCCACGTCCCGGCGAACTCGGCTGCGCCCTGTCCTCCGGTGGTGCCGCCGTCGGTCGAGACGAGCACGAGGCCGCGATCCCGCGGCATGCCGACGAACGTGCGGGCGAGCTGGACGAGCATGCCCGTCCCGGCGGCATCGCCGCCGCTCGAACCGTCGCGGTGGGCGACGACGGCCACGATCTGCGGGGAGCGGCCGGGCCGGTATGCGATCACGTTCGACATCGCGACGGGCGACGACTCGCCGGGCACGCGGGCGGCGAACGCCACCTGCGACGGGCCGTTGTCGAGCACGGAGAGCTTCCGTGCCACCCAGTCGGCGCCGGCCAGCTCCCCGCCCGAGCCGGGAGCGCAGCACTCCTGGCCGTTTGCGTGCTCGGCGGCGACGAACGAGGCCGCGGCGGTGGCGGCGGCCTTGCCGTCGAACTCGAGCGGCGGCAGCGGGTGCTGGGCGAGCGCCGGCGTGCGCAGCGTCAGGAGCGCGATCAGAGGCGGCAGGAGCGCGGCGCCGGCCAGCACACGGTACAGCGGCCACGAGACCAAGACGGCACGCGTCCGCCCGCGCCGGCTGCGAGGTTGAGTCGCCACGGGAGCGGCGGTTATAGCACACGGAACGGCGGACTAAACTTCGCGATCATGACCGGCGAAGCGACCATCATGCTGGTCGACGACGAGGAGTCGATCCAGAAGCTCCTCACCTATCCGCTCGAGCGGGAGGGGTACACCGTCGTCCAGGCACGCGACGGCGAGGAGGCTCTGCGCCGGTTCGCCGAGCAGCCCGTCGACCTCGTCGTGCTCGACGTGATGCTGCCCCGCCTGGACGGTCTCGAGGTGTGCCGGCGGCTGCGGACGGGCTCGGCCGTCCCGATCATCATGCTGACCGCGCGCGACGACGAGGTGGACAAGGTGCTCGGCCTCGAGCTCGGCGCCGACGACTACATCACGAAGCCCTTCTCGATCCGCGAGTTCCGAAGCCGGATCCGCGCCGTCCTCCGCCGCGCCGGACTCCGGGCGGAGCAGGCGACCGACGGGGCGATCGAGGTCGGCTCGATCGCGATCGACCCCGTGAAGCGCGCGGTCACGGTCGACGGCGAGCGGGCACAGCTGACGTATGTGGAGTTCGAGGTGCTGCACACACTCGCGAGCCATCCCGGCCGGGTCTACAGCCGGCAGGCCCTGCTCGAGGCCGTATGGGGCGACTCCGCCTACCGTGAGCCGCGGACGATCGACGTCCACATCCGCCATCTGCGCGAGAAGATCGAGGCCGACCCGCGCGAGCCGGCATACATCTTCACCGTGCGCGGCGTCGGTTACCGGTTCCGCGACACGATGACCTAGGCATCAGCGTGCCGTCTCTTCGCTCGCTGCGGTTCCGGCTGATCCTGATGTTCGGCGCGGTCGTCGCCAC
>JBOHBE010000202.1:0-33863 GCA_050698235.1 Gaiellales bacterium | reverse complement strand
CTGATGCTGCTCTTCGCATCGGTCTGGCTCTTCCCGCTGGTCGCGGCGCTCGTCGCGGGCGACATCGTCGCGGCCGAGGATGGCAACCGCACGCTCAAGACGATCCTGACCCGGTCGGCCGGGCGGAGTGCGATCTTCGCGGCCAAGGTCGGAGCGGCGTTCACGTACGTGCTCGCCGCCCTCCTCATCATGGTCGCCTCCAGCATCGTCGCCGGGGGCGTCGCGAGCGGCTTCGATCCGCTGCCGACGTTCTCGACGGTGGTCTCGCCGTCGCGCGCGCTGCTCCTCATCGCGGGGAGCTTCGCCGTCTACTCATTGCCGGCGCTCGGGATCGCTGCCATCGCCGTGCTGCTGTCGACGGTGAGCCGAAACAGCGCGGGCGCCGTCGTCGGCACGCTGCTCGCCGCCCTCCTGATGCAGCTCACGCAGATCATTCCGGTCCTCGATTCGGACGCCGCTCAGCGGTGGATGCTGACGGCCCAGCTCCAGGCCTGGCAGGCGCTCTTCCGCACGCCGCTCGACTGGGGGCCCGTTGTCCACGCGGCCTACATCTCGCTGGTGTACGCAGTGCCGGCGCTGGTCATCGCGTGGGCGCACTTCCTGCGTCGCGACGTCGCGGGATGAGCGGCTGGTTAGGTGGTAATCAGGATTACCACCAGGGCTCACCATTGGATCCAGGCGAATACCGCATTACGGGGAGGGCGTACTCCGACAGGATCGTCACAATCCCACATGGTGGCAACGCAGCCTCCTGACCTCCGTAGCTCCGATCGGTTCACCGTTGTGAATGGAAGATCCCCCTCCCTCTCCTCACATGACGTGCCGGCGGGGCTGCGGATGGTCAGGGCGCTTGACCGGGCGGTGCTCGAGGTCGCCCGTGGCCTCGACCTCCGCCCGATGGAGCTCTACGCCCTGCTCCTCCTGCACGGCGCCGAGCCCATCGAGACGACGCGCCTGGCAGATCAGCTTTCGGCCAGCCCGAGCCAGGCCAAGCAGCTTGCGCTCCGTCTCTGCGCGCGCGGCATCGCTATCCGCCGTGGCGCGTTCGGCCGGACGGAGCTGACCGACGCCGGCAGGGAGCTGGCGCTCGAGGCCGAGGCCCAGCTCGAGGATGTCGTGGCAGGGCGGATGGCCGACATGGACCCGACCCTCCGGGTGCTCGGCGGCGCGACGCTCGCCGACATGACGCTGCCCTCGCTCGCCTAGCCACCACTCGGTAGGCTGCCGCGGATGCCACGGCTGGCCGGCAAGGCGGCACTCGTCACGGGCGGAACGTCGGGGCTCGGTGCGGAGATGGTGCGCCGCTTCACCGCCGAGGGCGCCGCGGTGGCGTTCACGGGCCGCGACGAGGGGCGTGGTGCGGAGGTCGCCCGCGAGGCCGGGGCGACGTTCATCGAGGCCGACGTGCGCTCGGACGGCGACACCGCCCGGGCGGTGGCCGCGGCGGTCGAGGAGCTCGGCGGCCTGGATGTGCTCGTCTGCAACGCCGGGACGGGGCTCGTCGGCCCGCTCGCCGACACCTCGCCCGAGCAGCTCAACCTGATCCTCGACGTGAACGTCACCGGCTGCCTGCGATACGCGCGCGCCTGCCTGCCGCACCTCGAGCGGCGCCGCGGCGCGATGATCCACATCGCCTCGGACGCCGGCGTGATCGGAGAGGATCCGATCGGCGCCTACTCGGTGTCGAAGGCGGCGGTCATCATGCTCGGCAAGATGCTCGCCGTCGATTGCGGCCGGCGCGGCGTGCGCTCGAACGTGGTCTGCCCCGGCGACATCGCGCCCGGGATGCGCGAGATGCTCGCGCCGGGCGAGGACGAGCGCGGAGACGACCCGTCGTCCTGGCCCACGCCGCCGCTCGGCCGGATCGGAGAGGCGGCGGACGTCGCCGCCGCCGCAGTCTTCCTCGCGTCGGAGGATTCGGCCTTCGTGAACGGCGCCGTGCTGCTCGTCGACGGCGGGATGCGGGCGGCCATGCGCGCGGGGTCGGTCCCCCGAGATGATTGATTCCACGTCCGCGTGACGTCCAGTCGCAAGCCGTGCCGGCTTGCGGCGGTCGTGAGCGACCTGCTACTCCGCAGGTCGCGAACGGGCGAGAATCGAGCCGCGCAAGGACGCAGGGAGCGTCGATATTGACCGAAATATCGACGCGACCGAGGACGCCGCGAGGCGACGATTCGCAGCCGCAGCCCGCCACCGGACGCCAATCCACCACAGACGTACGTCCAGGCTCGCGGGGATGTGGAATGAATCATCTAGCTTTTCTGGGGGTTTTGCGCCAAACTCCAGGTGTCATACAGCGCCCTGGCGGTCCGGCCAGGGTGGGCATTCTCATTGGGAGGAACGGATGTCTTCATCGGAACCCGTGGTTGAGCACACCACGGCGATGGCCCTGGAGGAGAAGGGGCATCTCCAGAAGTCGCTTCGCAGGTTCGACATGCTCTTCTTCACGATCTGCGCGCTGGTCGGCCTCGACACGCTGGGCCAGGTGTCCGGGTTCGGTGCCCAGACCTTCGCGTGGGTGGTCATCTTGGCGGTCGTCTTCGTGCTTCCGTACGCGCTCCTCATGGCTGAGCTCGGCACGACGTTCACCCAGGAGGGTGGCCCGTACGAGTGGATGAAGATGTGCTGGGGCCGGTTCTGGGCGGGCATCGGCTCAGTGCTGTACTGGGTCACCAACCCGTTCTGGGTCGGCGGCTCGCTGGCGTTCATCGCGACCGACGCGTGGAGCGCGAACCTGCACACGATCGGGTCCGGGTTCACCATCGGGAACATCACGTTCAAGTTCGTCTTCATCTGGATCTCCATCGGCGTTGCGATCGCCTCGCTGCGTCGGGGCAAGTGGATCCCCAACGTGGGCGCCATCGTGCGCGTGGGCGTGCTCGGGTTCTTCTCGATCACGGTCCTCATCTATGCGATCGAGCACGGCGTGCATGGGTTCGGCGCCGGCGACTTCGTTCCGAACGACATGCTGATCTTCCTCGGACTTGTCCCGCTGCTGCTCTTCAACTACGTCGGCTTCGAGCTGCAGAACGGAGCCGCAGAGGAGATGCAGAACCCGCAACGAGACGTGCCCGTGACCGTGGTCCAGAGCGGGATCGTGACGGTGCTGGCCTACTCCATCCCGATCTTCGGGATCCTCGCCGTGCTGCCGACGAGCCAGATCACCGGCATCGGCGGCTTCCTCGATGCCGTCCACACGACGTTCGGCGTCTACGGCGGTGCCCAGGACTTCATGACCGACCTGATGGCGCTGGGCTTCATCTTCGCGCTCGTCACGTCGGGCAGCGTGTGGATGATGGGCTCCGACCGGATCCTGGCCGTCGCCGCGTATGACGGCGCATTCCCGGGCTACTTCGGCCGGTTCCATCCCCGCCTGGGAACGCCCGTGCGCGTGAACGTGATGTCGGGCATCGTCTCGACGATCTTCATGGTCGCCGCGGTGTACCTGCTCTCCGGGAGCGCCAGCGCGGCGAGCTCGTTCACGGTGGTGCTGTACCTCGCCACCTCGACGACGCTGCTCTCGTACCTGCTGATCTTCCCGGCGGGCATCAAGCTCCGCCTGAGCCACGGCTCCGTGCACCGGCCATACCGGCTGGGCGCGTCGGGGAACGGCCTCATGTGGGTGTGCGCGACGATCACCACGGCCTGGATGCTTCTGGGCTCGTGGGTGGCGATCTTCCCGGGCACCCTCGAGGAGGTCACCGGCCACAGCTACAGCGTGATGGACAGCTACGGCGTGACCCGCCTGCGGTTCGAGGTGTTCACGCTCGGGGCGCTCGCGATCGTCCTCGTGTTCGGCGTGATCGGCTACATCCTCGCGGCCCCCGTGCGCGCGAAGACCGTCGACATCCCGTTCGAGAGCGGGCTGGAACCGGCGGCAGGCGACTAGGGACCCGGCCTACGGGGCGGCCGCGTGGCGCTCGAAGCATCGCTTCAGCTCCGCGGCCGCCCCGGCGGCCTCTGACGGGCGCAGCACCGGCACGTCGTAGCCCAGCACGCGCCGGAGCGTGTCAGCCGTCTGCGCGGTGAGCGTGACGGTGCCGTCGCCGTCGATCCGCTCGACGCCGTCGAACCGGCCGCCGGCCTCGTTGACGGCGATCGCCTCCTCGACCGGCCACCGCAGGTCGAGCTCGACCCGCATGCCGCCGGCGAGGACGGGATAGCCGCCCGGGAGGCCGGCCGGCGCCGGTACGTGGTCGGGCGCCATCTCGTCGCCGAGAAGCGCGGTGAAGAGCCGGGCGGCTGCAGCGGCCGTCACGCGGTTCATATCGCGATCGGTGTGGAGCGGCCACGGGGCGCGGATCACGGCGTCGGCCTCGTCCTTCGGCATGTCGACGAGGTACGGCGGAAGCTCGCCGCCGAACGAGCCGTAGCTCCCGAAGGCGTGCGGGCCAAGCGAGTGGTGGGCGACGAGCCGCACGGGCCGCGGGAACTTCGCCGCCACCTCGGAGACGTTCCCGAGGCCGCACCCGATGTTGTGCCCCATCCCGCGCAGCACCGGCCCCGTGAGGTCGGGAAACGACACGATGACCGAGAACGGGTCGCCGCCGAGCTGCTCCATCACCTCGATCACCGGGGCGAGCGGAAACGGCAGCCAGGCGGCGAGGCCGAGCTCACGCAGGGGCGCTCGGGCAGCCTCCGGGAGCTCGTTCAGCACCCACCACGACTGGAGCGTCGGCGCCAGCACCGCGAGGTCGACGCCGTCGCCGCTCCAGTCCGGGGCCGACGCGACGACCTCGGGCCGGCGGCCGTGGATCGACGCGATGAGGCGCGCTTGGCCCGCGACGGCCTCGCACCGCTCACGGCGCCTCCCCGCCACCACCAGCCGTCCGACGGCAGGCTCGAGCGCCAGCGCCTCCGCCAGCATCGCGCCCAGGTTGCCCGGGCCGACAACCATCGCCGTCACGCCGTCCATCCCGCTACTGTAATCAGTCGTGGCATTCACGCTCGACCGCTCCCGCGCCCTCTACGATCGCGCGCGGGAGACGCTCGTCGAAGGGGTGTCGTCGCCGTCCCGCGGGGCCGTCAACTACGACGTCCCGATCTTCATGGCCTCCGGCGCCGGCGGCCGGATCACGGATGCCGACGGCAACGAGTACGTCGACCTGATGATGGCCTACGGCGCGCTGCTTCACGGGCACGCCCATCCACGGCTCGTCGCCGCCGGCGAGCGGGCCTTCAGGCGCGGCACGCTCTTCGCGACGGCATCCGAGATCGAGGCCGAGGTCGCCGAGCGGATCTCGGCCCTCGTCCCGGGCGCCGAGCGGGTGCGGTTCGCCAACACCGGGACCGAGGCCACGATGGCGGCGATCAGGATCGCCCGGGCGCTGACCGGGCGTCCGCTGGTCGTCAAGTTCGAGGGCCACTACCACGGGTGGTACGACGCGTTCCTCGTGAGCTCCCATCCGCGCGATCCCGGCACGCTCGGCGACCCGGCCGACCCTCCCCGGGTGCTCGACTCCGAGGGCCTGAACGATGGCTCCGTGGCCGACACGGTCGTCTGCGCGTGGAACGACGCCGCGCTCCTCGCGGACTGCCTCGCCCGGCACGAGGGGCGAGTGGCGGCGGTCATCACCGAGCCGGTGATGGCCAACATGGGCGTCATCCCGCCGCGCCCCGGCTACCTCGATGAGATGCGCCGCCTGTGCGACGAGCACGGCGCGATGCTGATCGTCGACGAGACGGTGACCGGCTTTCGGCTCCATCCGGGCGGCTGTCAGGCCCTCTACGGCGTCACGGGCGACCTGGCCACCTTCGGGAAGGCGCTGGGCGCAGGGCTCCCGCTCGCCGCTCTCACCGGCCCGGCCGACGTCATGGACGTCCTCGCCGGCGGCCGCGTCCTGCACTACGGCACCCAGAACGCGCCCAACCTCGCCCTGTCGGTGACGGCCGAGAGCCTCGACATGCTCACCGAGGACGGCGGCGCGGCCGGGAACGCGATGACGCGCCGCGGGGAGCGGCTGGCACAGGGCCTCGCCGACGCGTTCGCCGCCGCCTCCATCGCCGCCGTCGTGCAGGGCGTCGGGCCGATGCTCCAGGTGCTGCCGCTCCGCGCCGGCCACGAGGAGACCGAGGCGATCCACGACATGCGCGACTTCTGCACCCACGCCGACCCGGTCATCTACCGGCGGTTCGTCCACGAGCTCTTCGGCCTCGGCGTCTACGCCAGCCCGGCCCTCCTCCTGCACATGATCGTCTCGACGGCGCACACCGACGCCGACATCGACGCGGCCGTCGAGGCGGCCCACACCGCGGCGGCCCGCCTGTGAGCCGCCCGACGATCGGCATCACGAGCTACTGGACCGAGGCGGCGATGTCGCACTGGTCATGCGACGCCGTGCTCGTCTCGCAGGGCTACGTGGAGGGCGTGCGGGTGGCGGGCGGGCGGCCGGTCGTGCTCCCCGCGGACACGACGTGGATCGACGAGCCCGACGACGTGCTCGACATCGTCGACGCCCTGCTCGTCGTGGGCGGGAACGACATCGACCCGACCCACTATGGCCAGGAGCCGCACGCGGCGATCGGCGCGCTCAGCCCGCGCCGCGACGCGGTCGAGCTCGCGCTCGTCCGCCGGGCCGTCGAGCGCGACGTCCCGCTGCTCGGAATCTGTCGCGGCATCCAGGTGCTGAACGTCGCGCTGGGCGGCACGCTCGACCAGCACCTGGCCGACTCGATCGACGTCAGCCCGCACCGCCTCTCGGACGCCGAGTTCGGGATCCACGAGGTGACGACTGTCCCCGGATCGCTCGCGGCGCGGCTCATCGGCGATCGGCTCACGGTGCATTCGCACCACCACCAGGGGATCGACGGAGTCGGCGCCGGCCTCGTCGTCTCGGCCCGCGCCGAGGACGGCGTAATCGAGGCGATCGAGCACCCTGACCGGAACTTCTGCATCGGCGTTCTCTGGCACCCCGACGCCGAGCACGACGGGCATGGTGCCCCGGTCTTCGATGGGCTGGTATCGTCGGCCAGGTGAGCACGCACATGTGGCACCCGTTCGCGGACATGGCCGCCGTGAAGGACGACGAAGTGGTGATCGTCCGCGGGCGCGGAGCCCGCGTGTGGGACGCCGAGGGCCGCGAGTACGTCGACGCCCGTGCCGGCCTCTGGTACGCGGCCGTCGGGCACGGGCGCACCGAGATCGCCGACGCTGCCGCGGCGCAGATGCGCGAGCTGGCGGCGTTCGACACGTTCGACCGCCTCGCCAACCGGCCGGCGCTCGAGCTGGCCGATCGCGTCTCGGCGCTCGCGCCGTTCCCCGACGCGGCGGTGTTCTTCGGCTCGGGCGGCTCCGACGCGGTCGACACGGCCGCGAAGCTCGCCCGCCGCTACTGGCACGCGCTCGGGCAGCCCGACAAGCGGCTGATCGTCCACCGCCAGCACAGCTATCACGGCATGAACGCCTACGGCACGAGCCTGGCGGGGATCGCGACCAACCGCGAGGGATTCGGCACGCTGATCGCCGACGTGGCCAGCGTGCCATACGACGACCCCGCCGCCCTGGGCGCGCTGTTCGAGGAGCGCGCGGGCGAGATCGCGGCCTTCATCGGCGAGCCGGTCATCGGCGCCGGCGGCATCC
Source organism: Gaiellales bacterium (assembly GCA_050698235.1). GTDB lineage: Bacteria > Actinomycetota > Thermoleophilia > Gaiellales > JAICJC01 > JAICJC01. The sequence goes on along the minus strand of JBOHBE010000202.1, from coordinate 26,284 downwards.
TGCATCCGCCCGAGGGCTACTGGGCGGCCGTCCAGGAGCTGTGCCAGAAGCACGAGGTGCTCCTGATCGCCGACGAGGTGGTCACGGGCTTCGGCCGGCTTGGCCGCTGGTTCGGATGCCAGCGCCTCGGCATCGCGCCGGACATGATCACGTGCGCAAAGGCGATCACGTCGGGCTACCTCCCGCTGGGCGCGGTCGTCATCTCGTCGCGGATCCAGGAGCCGTTCTGGACCGAGCCCGGCCGCGCGATCTTCCGCCACGGCTTCACGTACTCGGGCCACCCCGCGGCCTGCGCCGCCGGCCTGGCCAACCTCGACCTGATCGAGCGGGAGGAGCTGGTCGACAGGGTCGCCGAGATGGAGTCGGTCCTGGCGCGGGCCATGGAGCCGCTCACCGAGCTGCCGCTCGTCAGCGAGGTTCGGGCCGGACTAGGCCTCCTGGCCGCCGTGGAGATCGATCCCGACGCGCGCGCCGCCGATCCGGGTCTGGTCGAGCGGATCGTGACCGGCTGCCGCCAGAGCGGAGTGCTGACCCGCGGCCTTGCGGGCCGCGCGCTCCAGCTCTCACCGCCGTACGTGATCTCCGAGGAGGAGATCGGGATCGTCGCCGAGACGATCGCGGCGACGGTGACCCAGGCCGCGCCCGCTCACGCCTGAGCGATCAGGCCGCGAGCAGCCGCTCGACGCGCAGGAGGCGATCCTCGGAGGGCTCAGGATCGGAGAGCAGCCACGTCAGCTCGACGACGGCGCGCGCATCGGCCGAGTCGCGATCGAGCGCGGCGGCGATCCGGTCGGCCGAGTCGACGTGCCTCGCCAGGAGGCGGGCCACGGGCGGCTGCGGCACGAGCAGATGGCGCCGGCCGTGGGCATATCCCCGTACGGCGGCCGCCAGCGCGCACAGATGTTTCGGCGCGGTGAGGGCTGCGGCGCGGCGCTGGAGCACGGCCGTGGTCTCGGCGTCTCCGGCGGTGGCGGTGAAGGGCGCCGAGTGCAGGATCACGTCGGCGTCTCGGCGGGCGCGCAGCTCGAGGAGCACCGCGCCTGCGGCCAGCGCGACCGTCGCCAGCGCCGCCGGGATGGCCAGCCACGCGATCCCCACCACGGCGGCGAGGACCATGAGCCCGGCCATCGCAATCGCCTGGCGCACGAGGACGCCGCGGGCCGCACGGGCGCGCGGAAGATCCTCGGCTGCTTCGGCGGGGGCGGGCGTGCCCTTGGGTGTCGTTTCAGTTCGCATCCTTGTTACCGTCATGAACCCTACACTGGTTGCAGTTACCTGTCAAGGCATTTAGGTGGTATCATGGGATCAGCTTGACGCAATCCACCATCAGCGAAGCCCCCGGGCCGCTCCTCGTCGTGCAGGAGTTGGTGAACACGCTCGACATCGAGGCGGGGACGGATTCGATCGACTCCCCGGCGGGCCTCAAGGTCTGGCTCGTCGAGCGGTCGCTCGCCCCCGGAGATGTGCGCCCGGGCGGCGACGACGTCGCGCGCATGGCCGAGTTCCGCGAGGCGCTGCGGGCGCTCCTCCACGCCAACAACGGCGGAGGGCTCGATCCGGACGACCTGCGGAGCCTGAACCGCGCCGGCCGCGGCGGCCTGCGGGTGCGCTTCGGCGAGGACGGCGCCGCCGCCCTCGAGCCACAGCCCGAGGAGGCGATCGCCGCAGCCATCGGACAGATCGTCGCGATCGTCTTCGTCGCGGTCACCGACGGCACGTTCTCACGGCTCAAGGCATGCCCTGCGAGTGACTGCGGCTGGGCGTTCTACGACCGGTCGAAGAACCACTCCGCCCGATGGTGCAGCATGGCGGTCTGCGGCAGCCGCGAAAAGATGCGCGCCCACCGCGCACGCCGCGTTACCGCGTAGGGCCACCACCTGTGCCTCGCCACCGAAGGGCCGGCACCGCGCTTACCCGTGCGGGTGCAGGTGGCGGTCGATGAAGCCGTCGATGTGGAGCCGGTGCTCGAGCGAGACCAGGCGGCCGTGGAGTCGCGCACCCGCGTGGAACGCGACGAGAGGCAGCATGATCGTGAGCGCCAGCGGCACGAGCGCCGAGAGCGCGACCGCCGTCGTGAAGGAGTGCTGCCCTGCCACGATGGCGAGCCAGACGGGCCAGGACATGAAGGCGATCACCGCCAGAAGCCCCACCCGGATCGCATACCCGTCGTCTCGTTCTTGCATCGCCCTCTCCTTTCGTCTCAGTGACTTGCCGCCGCGAGCACGCCGCGCGCGGTCTCCGCTCCTCGCGGGTCGAGACGGAGCACCGCCTCGGCAGCCGCATACAGATCCCTGATCGAGATGATCCCGACCACATGACCGCCCTCGCCGACCGGCAGATGGCGGACTCCGAGCCGGCGCATGGTCGCCGCGGCCCACAGAAGGTCGGCGTCCGGCGCGGCCAGCGTCACGTCGGTGGTCATCGCCTCGCGAACGGGCCGGCGGCGCACGTCCCTGCCCGACGAGACGAGGCGCACGAGGTCGCGCTCGGTGAAGATCCCGGCGAGCTCGCCGCCCTCCATCACGAGGCAGGCTCCCACCCGCCGCTCGGTGAGGAGCCGGGCAACGTCAACCACGGCCGCGTCCGGCGCGGTCGTGACGAGGTCCGTCTGCATGATGGCGCTGACGCGCATCGTGCCTCCTGTCACAATCCGATACGGGCGTATGTTAGCGCAGGCCGCGAGCCCGGAGGTAATGCAGAACGCCGCCCTCCAAGCCGCGCGCAATCCGTTTCACGGTCGCCCCCGTGGCCAGGGCCCGGTCCTCGGACGGATTCGTGAGGAATCCGACCTCGGTCAGGATCGCCGGGACGTTCGCCCAGTTGAACCCGGTCAGGTCGCCGCGCGGGACGAGCCCCCGATCCGGCCAGTCGAGCCGGTGCACGAGCCTGGCCTGGACGATCCGGGCCGCTTGGCGGCTGCGGCCGAAGATGTCGTCGGTCCATCCCGCGTGCAGCGCCGGGTAGAGCATCGACGTGCCCGCCACCGCGTGGTCGGTCGAGCCATCGGCGTGGATTCGCAGGAAGAGCGCAGCGTGGGCGCGGTTGGCGATGCGGGCCCGGGCGATGTTGCCCTTGCTCCGGCAGCACGTCTTGTGCCGGGTCATGATGACGTGGAGGCCGTCGGCACGAAGGAGCGTGCGCAGCCGAAACGCGATCCGCAGGTTCACGGACGCCTCGGACTGCCCCGTGACGACGCCATGGGTGCCGCCGCCGTCCTTGATCTTGAACGTCGAGGAGCCCGGCCCGATCGGTTCGGTGGCGAGGTTCGGGTAGAGGTTGTGGCCCGGGTCGAGGACGATCGTCACCTGGGCATGTGCGGCAGGCGCGGCGCCGAGCGCCGCGACGACGACCGCGGCCACGAGTCCGCGGCGCAGCACGCTACGCGGCCTTGAAGGCGTCCCAGATCTTCTGGCGGCTGTTCTCGCGCTCCGGGGTCGTCTCGAGGATCTCGTAGTCGTTCAGGATCCGGTCGGGGAAGACCACGAGCGGATTCTGCGCGAGGTCGCCGACGAGGGGATACGACGCCGGCGTCCCCACCTCGTAGGCCACGTACTCCATCTCCTTGGCGTTGACCTCGGGCTGGAGGATGAAGTTGATCCAGGCGTGGGCGGCCACCGGGTCGGGCGCATATGTCGAGATGGCCCAGTTGTCGGTCCAGATCTCGGACTTGCCCTCGGGCGCCACGACGCTGATGTCGCCCTCCTTCTTGCGGGCCTCCTGGATCCGCAGCCCGTCGCCGGAGTACGTGATCCCGAGGTCGATCTTGCCGGCCTGGAAGTCGTTCACGTACACCTCATTCACGGTGTCGACGTACGGCTTCACCTTGAGCAGGAGGTCGCGCACCTGGTTCAGCTGACCCTCGTCGTCGGTGTTCATCGAGTAGCCGAGGCTGTTCAGCGCGACACCGATCACCTCGGAGGGGCTCTCGATGAAGTTGACCGTCGCGTCGCCCGAATGCGGCAGGTAGTCGAAGAAGTCCTTCCACGTGTGCAGCTCGGCCTTCACCGTGTCGGTGCGAAGCGTGAAGCAGGTGATCCCCGTGTCCTTGACCACCGAGTAGACGTTGCCCGGGTCGTAGACGACCTGCGTCCAGTGCGGTGCCAGGTTCTTGAGGTTCGGGATGAGGCTGTGGTCGAGCTTCATCAGCAGGCCGAGGTCCTTCTCGATCCGGACGTGGTCCGCATCGGGAACGATGATGTCGTAGGTCTTCTGGCCCTTGGTCGTCTGGAGCTTGGTCAGGAGCTGCTCGTTCGAGGTGAAGTTCGACTCCTCGAACTTGACGCCCGTCGTGTCGGTGTAGGCCTTCGTGTTCACCGGATTCACGTACTGGGCCCAGTTGTAGAACTTGAGCTGGCCCTCGAGGTCCTTCGCTGACAGCGACTGGGACGACGCGGAGGCAGCGCCTCCGCCTCCCGTGGAGCCTCCGCAGGCCGCCGCGCCGAGCGCCAGCGCACCGAGCCCGATCAGCTCGCGCCGGTTCATGCGGGCGGTGGTCGGATCCATTCGTCGTCCTCCTAATTTGGGTTGGGTCGCCGTACGGCCCGGCGAGTCTACACCGGAGCAGTCCAGCGGTCGAAGGCGTTGGTGAACGCGGACACAAGTGCCGCGCGAAGGTCGTCCGGACCGGCGCGGCGCAGGCCTCGCGCCCAGCGGCGGCGTGACTCGGCCCGCTGCTCCAGGCGCTCGCCGCGGAGCACGCGCGCCTCGGCGAGCCCGGCCTCCGCGCGCGCCTCGATGGCGCTTCGCACCCGGCGCGTCTCGTCGGGCCGGCGCTCGAGGGCACGCAGGTCGGCGAGGCACTCGGGGCACGGTCGCAGCACCGGCCGCTCGACCGCCGGGCCGGCGCACCGGCCGCACGCCGGGCACTGGTAGGCGGCGAGCATCACGCGGTCGGCTCGCACCGCGCCGCGATCGCGCAGGATCACCCAGGCCCGCTCGCGGTCGATCTCGGTTCCGGCGACGACCTCGACGTCGCCGTCATACGGCCACACGCGCACGAGGTCGCCGGACCGAAGTCCCGTCCGGCGGCAGACCGGAGCGGGCATGGGATCGGGTGGAGCCGGATTGCGCGCGGCGGCGCGGGACCCCGCGAGCGCCGGCCAGTCCCGGTCGGAGGCGATCCAATCAGCGACGAGGTCACGGGCCTCGTTGATCGCACGGCTGAGGACGTTCGCGGCCTCGGTGCGCGCCTCGGAGTCGAGGTGCAGGTCAGGGTGGGCCTGGGCGATGCGAGCCCGGTACGCCGCCTGGAGCTGCGCAGGCGTGACGGGCGGCTGGATCCCGAGGAGCCAGAGCGCGCGCGCGCAGTCGCGGGGCGATGTGCGGCGGCGGCGCACGTCGGGTCAGCCGGTCTCGCGCCGGCGCGGGAGGTCGAGGAACGGCAGCTCGACGACCTTCGCGGCGACCCGGCCGCGCTCCCCCTCGACCGACCACTCGACCTCGAGCGGCGTCCCCGCGGCCTCGTGGCGCGGTCCGACGGAGGCGAGCGCCACCATCTTCTTCAGCATCGGCGACCAGCAGGTGCTCGTCGCCCGCCCGACCTGGCCGCGGCGGCCAAAGACCGGGACAGGCTCACGCGAGACCGTCGCCTGGACGGCGGGCGGCAGGTCGTGGCGGGCGAACGCCCGCTCGATCCCAGCCCAGTCGAGCTCGAGCCCCACCAGCCGCCGGCGAGGCCCGCCCTCGCTTCGCTCCCGCAGGAGCGCCCGCCTGCCGACGAACTGCGCCTTCTCGAAGTTCACGAGACGGCCGAGGCCGATCTCGAATGGCGAATACTCGTGCGCCGGCGTAGTCGCACGCATCACGCTCGTGTAGTCGACCTCGATGAGGATCAGGCCCGCCTCGACGCGCACGACGTCGAGGGCGCGAAGACCCGCCGGCCGGATCCCGTGCTGCTCACCCGCCGCGAACAGGGCGTCCCAGACGTCGAGCGCCGCGGCGGCAGGAATCCAGAGCTCGTAGCCGAGGTCGCCGGTGTAGCCCGTGCGGCTCACGTCGACGCCGGCCCCGGCGATGGTGCACGGCCGGCGGCGGAAGTACCCGAGGCTCCCCCACTCCTCGCCGGTCACGGCCTCGAGCACCGCCCGCGAGCGCGGCCCCTGGAGGGCGAGGGCGGCGACGGCGTCGGTCACGTCCTCGATCTCGACATCGAGCCCGGCGGCGTTCATGCCCAGCCACCGGTACTGCGGGTCGGCCGCCGTCCACCGGAAGCGCGTCTCGTCGAGGCGCCCCACCGTGCCGTCGTCGACCACCTTGCCGGCCTCGTCGCACCACGGCGTGTAGGCGACCTGGCCCACCTGGATGCGAGTGGCGTCCCGCGTGATGACGCGATCGACGAGCCGGACCGCGTCGGGCCCCGACACGATGTACTTGTAGAGCGGCGACACGTCGAATACCGCCGCAGCCTCGCGCACCGCCGTGTACTCGATGTCGTGCATGTCGGCGTACCCGGCCGGAGAGAGGTACGTCGCCCACTCCGACCACGCGAGCTTCGCGTTCAGGTCGGACGTGCGCGGGTGGAATGGTGAGACCGCAGTCATCGCGGCCGGAATCTATCTCGCCGTCGCGGTCAAGGGCGCCCAATGATCTAGCATCGCGCCCCGATGCAGGAGCGCTACGACGCGATCGTCATCGGCGGCGGCCACAACGGCCTCGTCTGCGGGGCGTACCTGGCACGCGCCGGGCTCCGCGTCGTCGTGCTCGAGCGGCGGCACGTCCTCGGAGGCGCCGCCGTCACCGAGGAGATCGTGCCGGGGTTCCGGTTCAGCGTCGCCTCGTACGTCGTCTCACTGCTTCGGCCCGAGATCGTGCGCGAGCTGGAGCTCCCGCGCCACGGCCTCGCGATCCTCCCCCTCGACGGGACGCTCACCCCGCTCGACAACGACCACCTCTGGCGCGTCAACGACCACGGCCGCACGGTGCGCGAGCTGCGGCGGTGGTCGCTGAACGATGCGGAGGCATACGAGGAGTACGGCCTCCTCATGGCGCAGATGGCCCGCTTCATCAAGCCGATCCTCTCAGCCGTGCCGGCCGACCAGGGCCGCATCCGGCCCGCCGAGTGGCTCTCGCTGGCCCCGCTCGCCCGCCGCTTCGCCGCGCTCCCGCGCCGGCTGCGCGACACGTTCATCCAGCTGATGACGATGAGCGCGGCCGACTTCCTCGACCAGTGGTTCGAGACCGACCCGCTCAAGGCGACCATGGCCGCGTCCGGCATCATCGGGACGTTCCAGGGCGTCCGCTCGCCGGGCACCGCGTACGTCCTCCTGCATCACTACATGGGCGAGATCGACGGCGCCTTCCGGGCCTGGGGGATTCCGCGCGGCGGCACCGGCGGCGTCAGCCTCGCGATCGCCTCGGCCGCGCGCGCCCAGGGCGCCGAGATCCGCACCGAAGCGGCGGTGGCCAGCATCGACGTGCGCGGCGGGCGCACGGTTGGTGTGACGCTCCAGTCCGGCGAGACGCTCGAGGCGGACGCCGTGCTCTCGAGCGCCGATCCGCGCGTCACCTTCCTCGAGCTGATCGAGCCGGGCACGCTCGACGGACAGTTCGTCGACGACGTGCGCCGCTACCGGTTCCGCGGGTCGTCGGGCAAGGTGAACCTGGCACTCGACGGGCTCCCCGACTTCACGTGCCTGCCCGGCCGTGGCGAGCACCTGCGCGGGGCGATCAGCTTCTCGCCGTCGGTCGAGTACATGGAGCGGGCCTACGATGACGCCAAGTACGGCCGGTTCTCGAGGCGGCCCTACATCGATTCGATCATCCCGACGCTCGTCGACCCGGCGATGGCGCCGCCCGGAAAGCACGTGATGAGCTGCTTCGTCCAGTACGCGCCGTATCACCTCGCCGGCGGGGACGAATGGGATGACGAGCGCCGCCAGGCGTTCCGCGACACCGTGATCGACACGCTGGCCGAGCGGGCTCCGAACATCCGCGACCTGATCGTGGGCGAGCAGGTGCTCTCGCCGCTCGACATCGAGGAGCGGATCGGCCTCTCGGAGGGCAACATCTTCCAGGGCGAGCTGTCGCTCGAGCAGCTCTTCTTCAACCGGCCGGTGCCCGGCTGGGCCCGCTACCGCACCCCGGTTCACGGCCTTTGGATGTGCGGTTCGGCGGCGCACCCCGGCGGCGGCCTGATGGGCGCGCCGGGCCGGATCGCGGCCCTGGAGCACCTGCGCGCCCGGGGGCGGCAGTGAGCTACGACGTGATCGTCGCCGGCGGAGGCCACAACGGCCTCGTCTGCGCGGCCTCGCTCGCCCGGGCCGGCCGCCGCGTGGTCGTCCTCGAGCGCCGCGAGCGCGTCGGCGGCATCCTCGACGGCGTGGTCACGACCGTCGGCCGCCTGCGGCCGGCGGTTGTCGCGGAGCTCGAGCTCGAGCGCCACGGCCTCGAGCTGGTGCGCCCGGCCGTGCGGATGCTCGCGCTGGGAGACCACGGGGCGCCGCTCACCTTCTGGACCGATCCGGCCCGGACCGCACACGACCTCGCCGCCGTCTCGCCGGAGGACGCCGACGCCTACCCGCGGTTCGACGCCCACGTGCGGGTGCTCGCCCGGTTCCTGGGCGAGCTCGCCGACGTGACGCCGCCGCGACTCGACGCCGGCGCTGTCGGCGACTGGCAGGCGGGGCTGAAGCTCGCCCGCGCCTATCGGCGCCTCAGCGCCCGCGCAGCCCGCGAGTTCACCCGGGCGCTGCCGATGGCCTCAGCCGACTTCGTGGGTGAGTGGTTCGCGTCCGACGCCGTCCGGGGCGCCCTGGCCGCGCGCGGGTCGCTCTTCACCGCGATGGGCCCCTGGTCGGCCGGCACCACCTGCGTCCTCCTCGCCGACTCGGCCGGAAACGACGGCGGCGCCGCCGGGCAGACGACGTACGCCAGGGGCAGGCCGTTGGCCCTGGCGTCGGCGCTCGAGGCGTCGGCCACCGCAGCCGGCGCCGAGGTGCGAACCGGCGCCGAGGTGTCGCGGCTCCTCGTGCGCGGAGGGCGTGTCACGGGCGTCGCCCTCGCGTCGGGCGACGAGATCGAAGCCCCCGTCGTGGCGTGCGGCGTCGACCCGAAGACGGTGCTCACGCGCTGGCTCGACCCCGAGGAGGCCGGTCCGCGGCTCAGGTGGCGCGCCGGGAACATTCGCACGCCGGGCGCGACCGCCGTGGTCGAGCTGCGCCTGTCAGCCCGTCCCGAGTTCACCGGCGTCGACGACCCGGAGCGGCTGTCCGGGCGGATCGTCGTCGCCCCGGGGATCGACCACGTCGAGCGGGCCTTCGACTGCTGGAAGTACGGCACCCTGAGCGACCGGCCGTATCTCGAGGCCACGCTCGAGGACGACGCGATGCACGTTCTCGCCCAGTGGGTCCCGTACGGCGCGGACCCGGATCAGGTGGGCGACATGGTCGTCTCGGAGCTCGAGCGGCACGCGCCCGGCCTGAGCGGCTTGGTCACCGAGCGGCGGGTCATGACCCCGGCGGTCATCGAGCGCGAGCTCGGCATCTCGGGCGGCCACGTCTATCACGCGGAGCCCGGCCTCGATCAGTTCTTCGCGTGGCGGCCCGTGCTCGGGCTGGCGCGCTATCGAATGGGCACGAACGGCCTCTACCTGTGCGGTTCGGGCGCCCATCCAGGCGGCGGCGTCACCGGCGCTCCGGGCCAGAACGCGGCCCGCGAGATCCTCGCCGACCTCTCCTGACCGCCCGGTTCAGGCGGCCCTGGCGTGGGGAGCGACGCCGAGCGCCTCGATCAGCCCCGGCGCGTCGAGCAGCACGATCAACCGCTCGCCGACCTTGGCGATCCCGTTCAGATACCCGTCCTCTGAGCCGGTGTCGGGTTCGAGCTGATCCTCCGTCACCGTCAGGACCTCGTTCACGCCGTCGACGATGAGGCCGGCGGAGCCTCCGACCGACTCCACGATCACGATCTTGCACGCGTCGCCGGCGACGTCGTCAGAGCCGACGTCGAGCTGCCGCTTCAGGTCGCACACCGGGATAATGCGCCCACGGAGGTTGATCACGCCGCGGATCGAGGCGTGCGGATTGGGGATGGTGCGCGGCTGTGAGAAGCGGATGATCTCCTGCACCTGCGTGATGGGCAGGCCGTACTCCTCGTCGCCGAGCGCGAAGACAACCAGCTGCATTTCGGGGCCTCCCGGCTTGATCTCGGCGCGCAAAGGGCTTGCGCACTCCGGTTAATCGCTGGGAGAACCTGGGAGTTGAGGTGGAGCGGCCCGGCGGCCGCCACCACGTCTCACATGAGCGCGTATTCGGTGTCCATGCCGGCCGTCCGCCAGGCGTTCCACGGCATCTTGCCGTCGAGGTGGAAGCACCGCCATGCGGCATCCGGAAGCACGTAGTGGTTCGAGTGGTAGCGGTTGTCAGCGGCCTTCGAGTAGGCGTATCCGGTGCCCGTCGAGTCGAAGATGCCGACAGACTGCCCCGATGCCGTGAGGATCATCGTGTTGTCGTGGACGTCCGTATCGGCCGTGGCATATGACCCGTGCGTCGTCGACGGGCTGGTCCGTCCGCTCCAGTTGAGGGCGATCGGCCCGTTCGCGTCGTCCGAGACCGTGTTGTCGTGGACGTCCGCCTCGGGCGCGTTGCTGAGATAGATGCCCCAGCCGCCGTTGTGGGCGACCGTGTTGCCGGAGATCTCCATCTTGTGGCTCACCTCGACGCGGATGCCGTCCTTCTCGTTCCGAACCGACGTGTTGTCCTCGACCGTCGAGTCGTACGTGTCCACGTCGAGCCAGATGCCGTTGCACAGGTTGTCGTGAAAGACGCTGTTTCGGAGCACGAGCCCGACCGTGCGGACGAACTTCGATCCGCCTGCTGCGACGCAGCTGCCGTTCGTGCTGTCCCTGTAGTGAGCGGCGTCGGAGTACGAGACGTCGACCCCGTCCACCGTGACGCCCGCACCGTGCGCGCTCAGACCGTACCGGCCGCTCCAGGCGATCGAACCGCCGCGGAGCAGGCTGCCGCCGAGCAGCTTGACGCCCGTGTCGTGCGCGGCCGTCACCGAGACGTTTTCGACCGTCCAGTCGTGCGCCGCGCCCCGCATGTCGATGCCGCCCGAGGTGAAGAGCTCGAGTGCCAGGTTCTTGATAACGACGCCGGCAGACTGGGATGCGAACCCGTCCGACGCGACGCCGATCTCGACATCGTGGCCCGCGGGATCCGACCCGACAGAGACAGCCCCGGCGTCGTAGTCCACGAAGTAGCTCCCCGGACCGACCGCCGACTCGAAGTCGCCGTACACCTTGCCGCCGGCGCGCACACCGACCTTGTCGAGCAGCACTCCGTCGACGGTCACGTCGTCCGCGTAGGGCGCCTGTGCGTACAGATAGCCCCGGAATCCGTCGCCCGCCGCGTATGCGGGGGTCGTCGTCGTCCCCGAGGCGACCCAGACGCCGCCGGAGGACGAGAAGCTCGTAAGGGGGGCGCCTCCCGTGATGACGACGCCCGGGCCCGTGCCGATGAATTGCTGGCCGTCGCGCGGCTGGATCTGGGAGCGCACCCGATAGGTGCCGGGCGCGATGCAGAAGACCGTGCCCGTGGGCCGCGTGGCGGCCAGCGCCTCGAGATCGGCGCCGGGCGCGACGGCGACGCCCGTGCACGGCGCCGGAGCGGGGCAGTTCGCGGTGGTCGCGGTGAGCGACGCCGGAGCCGAGATGTTCCCGGCGGCGTCGTACGCGACGACGGTGAAGGCGTACGACCCGTCGCACGCGAGCCCGCCGACCGAGAGGCTGATCTCGGCGGTGCGACCGATTACGACGCCGTCCTGCGAGATGCGGTACCCGGCGACCCGCACGTTGTCGGTGGCCGGCGACCACGTCAGGTCGAGACCGGTTTGCGCCGGCTCTGACTGCGCGAGGTCAGACGGCGCGGACGGCGCCTCGGTGTCACGCGTCGGGCACGGCAATGTCCCGGCCCAGCGCACCGTCTTTCTCGACAGCCGCCGGGCGGCGTCGACGGAGCGCACGCCGAACGCGTACCTCGTCCCGCACAGCAGGTGCGAGACCGCGAACCGGGCGGCCGAGGTGCGGCCGATCTCGCGCCCGTCTCGGTAGACGCGGTATCGCACGATCCGGCCAGGCCCGGCCGAGCGCCGCCAGGAGAGGGTGAGCCCCGTTCGCGTGACCGCGCCCGCGGTCAACTGCGTCGGCGGGCCCGGCTGGTGCGGCGCGCCGAGGGCGCTCGCTGCGGCCGCCGGGCACAGCACCGCCGCCGCGGCGATGAGCAGCAGCGTTGACCTGCGCGCTGATGTGATCTTGCGGGACACTCAGATCACCTGTCCGAAAACGGTCGGATTGCCACTATGAGATACCGGCGTTGCCGGCGCCGGGGATGACCCCCATCCCGGTATTCCCGTTATCGGCACGACAAGGCGCTCTTGCCTCACCCGTCTGGGGCGATAGGCTTACCACGATGTGGCGGCTCGGGCCGGTCTGTCCACTCGTATGCCTGGCGGTCGCGGCGTGCGGCGGCGGTTCCCCGCAGGCCGCGACCTCGACACCGGGGACACAGGCGGTGCCCGACGCGCGGGCCCGTGCCCTGCTCGTGCGGGCGTTCCACGCCGCTCGGGCGCTCGGCCGCGACGACGGCGCCTGCCGGGGCTGCTACCCGGCCGACGCGAGCGAGATCACCGAGGACATGAACGCCCGCACCGGCGACCAGTACGGCGCCGCAGCGACGCCGTTCGAGGCCCGGCTGCCCGGCGTGGTGTACGTCGACACGACCGGCGCCGGCCGTCTGGCCCGCACTCGGATCACCCTCTACGCACGCACGTCCAACGGGACGATCTGGCAGCTCGAGGCCGGCCGGGAGGCGCCGCACCTGAGCCGCGCCGAGTGACGCGGCACCGCCCCTACAGGTTGAACGCGGCGCGCATGCTCGGCGCGGTCGCGGCGCCGCCGAGGTGGCCGGAGAGGCCGAGCACGTCCTCGACCGTCCTCAGCATCGAGTAGTGGCAGTAGGCCGCCGTGGCGACGGTGCCGGGCTTGACCGACGGCGCGATCACCGTGGTGGCGATGTGGTTCTTGGCGCTCTTGTTGTCGGAGTCGTACGTGACGAAGACCGCGGTCGACCCGTCCTGATAGTCCGGCGAGGCGACGATGCGCGGGATCCAGCGGGCGAGCCACGCATCGGCGCACGAAAGGCAGCCACCGTGGGCGTCGTTCGTGGTATTGGGCACGACCAGCGAGAACGCGGGAAGCGTCCCCGCATCGAGGGCGCCGGCAAGCGCCCCGGAGGTCGTCGTGCCGAGCGGGAGCTGCCGCTTGAGGCACGCCGCGGCGAGGTCGCTGAAGTACGGGGCGGCGGTGTGCCTGGGGACATACAGCCCGTCGGGCGTGTTCTGGCGGCTGCAGTTGGCAGGCATCGACTCGGCGTACACGCGCCAGGAGCCGGCCGTCTGCGCGAAGATCGACGGCGCCGTCGCCATGCACGTGCCGCTTGGCTGGCAGTCGCGGCCGGCGACGGGACCCGGGACAGCACCGGAGGTCATCGCGAGGTAGTTCGGAAGGCTCGGATACGTCTCGGCGTGCATGTTCGCCGCGTAGCCGCACTTCTTCGCGACGGCCGTCTGGTACGGGGCATGCCCCATCACCTGGTCGTAGGCCTTGTTCTCCTCGACGATGACGATGACGTGCTGGTAGTGCGCGGGGGCGGTGGAGCCGGTGCACGGCGCGGACGGTGTCGGAGCGGAGGCACTCGCAGACGAGGAGTGCGACGCAACGGCGAAGGCGGCAAGCGCGACGGCGGCACCTGCGGCGGCGAGGCGAGCGAGGGAGAGTCTCATGGTTGCGGGTCATCGGCGTGCGGCCGCCCGCCGGCCCTCCCCGCCCTGTATGACCTTCACCCCCGGCCTGCGGTAGCGGCGAGGAGCTAGGAGTGCAGGACGACGCTGTAGTTCACGCCGCCGCCCACGCCGAACGCGCCCGAGATCCCCGGCACCTTGACGGGGGCATGGCGGTCGGTGGTCGTGCCGTCGCCGAGCTGGCCGGTCGAGTTGAGGCCCCACGTCCACAGGGACCCATCGCTCTCGATCGCCAGACTGTGCAGGCGCCCGTTCCCGATGTCGACGACGTTCGAAACCCCCGTCACCCTCACCGGCCGCGGGCGGCTCGTCACCGTGCCGTCACCCAGCTGCCCGTAGTTGTTGTGGCCCCACGTCCACACTGCGCCCGCCGACGTGAGCGCCATGCTGTGCTCCGCACCCGCGCTGATCCGCGTGACACCGGTCAGGCCGGCCGCCTGCACCGGGGTGAGCTTGTTGTTGTTCTTCGTGCCGTCGCCAACCTGGCCGTACTTGTTCCAGCCCCACGCCCAGACCGTGCCGTCGGACCGCAGCGCCAGGCTGTGGTCACGGCCGCCCGCGATCGCGACGACGTTCGTCAGGTTGTGGACCTGGACCGGGGTCGAGTGGTTGGTCGTGTTCCCGATCCCGAGGTTTCCGAACTCGTTGTCGCCCCACGCCCACACCGTGCCGTCGCTCCTGAGCGCGAGGGTGTGGTCGCGGGCGCCGGCGATCGCGACGACGCTCGCGAGGCCCGACACCTTGACGGGCACCGACCGGTTGGTCGTGGTGCCGTCGCCGAGCGTCCCGAACTTGTTCCAGCCCCACATCCAGACCGTCCCGTCGCTCTTCAGAGCCATGCTGTAGTAGTGGCCCGTCTCGACGGCGGTCACTCCCACGAGGCCCGACACCTGGACCGGTGACTGGCGATTCGTCTTCGTCCCGTCGCCCACCTGGCCGTAGATGTTGTGACCCCAGGCCCAGACGGTGCCGTCGCTCTTGAGCGCCACCGCGTGCTCACGGCCGCCGTCGATCTGGGTGACGCCGGAGAGGCCGGCGACCGCTACCGGGCTGTTGCTGCTCCCGCCCGCGCCGTTTCCCAGCTGGCCGAACTCATCGGAGCCGAACGACGAGACGGTGCCGGTCGTCGCGGCGGCCGCCGCGCCCGCGCAGGCGAGCACGGCTGCAGCCGCGAGCAGAGTGCAAACCCCCTGGATGGGACGTCGTCCCACGCGACCAGGATACGGCGCCGCCCGGCCTGTGTCGAGAGAGCTAGAACCGGAAGTAGATGAACGGGCTCGGGTTCCCGATCGTCAGCACCGCGGCTGCCAGCGCGCCGCCGAGCGCAAGACCGTAGAGCGGACGCGGACGCAGGTCGACCTCCCATGTGTTGGGCGCGAGGTTCACGAACGCGAGGAGCGCCGCGATCCCGAGCGCCAGAGGCACGCCGACCAGCGTCTGGATCGCGGCGGCGCTGTCCAGCCCGTTGAGCCCCGCCATCGCTGAGAGCACGTCGCCGGCAACGTGGAGGTCGGGAGCGCGGAAGATGACGAACAGCGCGGCGACGCACGCGAAGGTGATCGACCTGTTGAGGCTCGTCCAGGGCGGTGTCAGGCCGGCTCGCCGCAACAGGTTGTGGGCGACGAGGAGCGCGCCGTGGAGCAGCCCCCACACGACGAACGTCCACGCCGCGCCGTGCCATAACCCGCCCAGGAACATCGTGACGACGAGGTTGCGCAACGTCAGCCAGCGCCCGCATCGAGACCCGCCGAGCGGGATGAACAGGTAGTCGCGCAGCCAGAATGAGAGCGACATGTGCCAGCGGCGCCAGAAGTCGGAGATGTTCATGGACTTGTACGGCGAGTTGAAGTTCTGGGGGAACCGGAACCCGAGCAGGAACGCGAGCCCGACCGCCATGTCGGAGTAGCCCGAGAAGTCGAAGTAGAGCTGGAGCGCGTACCCCACGGCCGCCGTCCAGCCGGTGACCACGCCGAGGTGGTCGTGGCGCGCGAACAGCCGGTCGACGTGCGGGGCGAGCGTGTCGGCGATCAGGAGCTTCTTCACAAGGCCGCAGCTCAGGAAGAACATGCCCGAGGAGGCGAGCTCCCACGTGAGCCGCGGCGTCAGCTTGCGCAGCTGGCCGTCGATCGTCGAGTAGCGCACGATCGGGCCGGCGATGAGGTGCGGGAACATCGAGACGAACGCGGCGTAGTGCAGGAGGCTCCGGGCGGGCTGCACCTCGCGGCGGAAGATGTCGATCGTGTACGACATCGAGTTGAACGTGTAGAACGAGATGCCGATCGGGAGGACGATCCCAAGCTCCGGGAACGGCGCCCCCAGCCCGAGGGTGCTGCCGATTCCGTCGAGCGAGTCGACGAAGAAGCCGGCGTACTTGAAGTAGCCGAGCATCGCCAGGTTCGCGGTGAGCGCAGCGACCAGGACGGCCCGCCGGCGCGGCTCGTCGTCGTCGAGCGCGACCAGCGCGCGGCCGGCGACGTAGTCCACGGTCGTCGAGGCGAGCATAAGCGGCAGGAACCGCCAGTCCCACCAGGCGTAGAAGAAATAGGACGACGCCGTGAGGAACGCCAGGCGGGCGGGCGGCGGGCGGATGCTCCACCAGCCCACGAGGACCACCGGCAGAAAGGCGAACAGGAACTCGTAGCTGTTAAAGAGCATCGCGTGCGCGGCGGGCGATCGCGGAGAGCATCCGGTGCAGGTTCGGCTCGCGCATGTGCACGGGGTCGTAGAAGCCGGCGGGGGTGCCGCCGAATGACCGGACCGACGTGAAGTCGAGGAACCGGAAGCGGTAGCGCGCCCGCAGCTGCCGGAGATAGCCCACGAGCTCGCGGTGGCGGGCGGCCCAGCCGACCGGTGCCAGCTCGCGCTTGAGCTTCGGGTGCATGGGCGTCAGCACGATCACGGGCGCCTCGCCCCATCGGTTCAGATCGGCCAGCGCGCGCTGGAGGTAGGTCTTCGGGAGCGAGTGCAGGTGGGTGTAGAGGCTGCCGTCGCCGTACATCGCCTCGTACTTCTGCATGCCCTTGTTCCAGTCGTAGTCGACCCGCGTGTAGAAGCCGTCGGGAGCGAACCCGTCTGACCGGGCGATGAGGTGCTGGATGCGGTGGGCGGTCATGCCGGGGCCGCTGAGAGGAGGCTGGCTCGAGCCTCCGCTCGCCCGGATCGCCGACAGCGAGTCCTCGAGCGCCCTCCACGAGAGAAGGTCGACGATCCCCTTGAATCGGGACGTCAGCCGGTCGGTGCGCGAGACGTAGGGCGCAAGGTCGGCGCTGTCGAGCAGCTCCGGGCTGATCGTGTCGCTTCGGAACGCCTCCACGTCGAGCAGCCACAGCCAGTGGATGTCGGCGTCTGGGAACCGGTCGTGGATGAAGTGGATGAGCGCGTACTCCTCGACGGGCGTGGCGTCGCGCACACCCGCGTTGAAGACGGTGTCGCCCGTCAGCCGGTGCAGATACGAGGGCTGCACCTTGAGCGACCGCGACGAGCCGAGGACGACGAGCTGCGGCGGCGATCCGAGCTGCTTGATCAGCGCCGCCTTGGTCGAGGGGTCGCGCGGCACGCCCGAGGCGAGCAGATTGGTGCCGACCGTCCCGTACGGGTCGACGAGCACGTTCACGAAGAACACCGCGGCGATCGTCCCGAGGGCGGTTGCGAGCAGCGTCACGACGAAGCGCCGTGGACTCCCCGCGGAGGCCGAGTCCAGGGGCTCCGCGTGGCCCGCGAGCGGATCGGATTGCCCTGTCGACCCTGCACGCCGGCGCCGGTTCGAGGCGACCGCCTCGTGCATTGGTGTCGAGTCTAGCCTGCGGTCAGGCCGGAGGTGCGTCCGCGGCCCGGAGCCAGCGAAGCCGCACCGATCCCCGGCCGTACTCACGGCAATCGGCGAGGGCGAATCGCCGCTCGGGAAGCGACGGGTGATCGAAGATCCCCGGCCCGGCGCCGAGCACCGTCGGAGCGACCGTCAGGATCACCTCGTCGATGCGATCCGCGGCCAGGGCCTGGCCGGCGATGTCGCCGCCGCCGGAGATCCAGACCCGCTCGTGCCCAGCCGCGCCGATCGCGTCGAGGATCGCCGCGACGTCGCCCTCGACCCGCGCGACCGGGGTGCCCTCGGGGTCGGCCCGGGCCGCCCGCGCGGCGAGCTGTTCGTCGTGGGAGACGAGCCAGATCGGGAGGCCGCGGTGCGGCAGGTCGTGGCCCTGCGAGTGCAGCCAGCGCAGCGTGCCGCCACCAACGACAAGCGCGTCCACGCCCGAGATGAAGTCGGCGAAATCGGTTTCCTCGCCGTCGCTCTGGACGCTCTCGAGGAACGACATGTCGTCTCCGGGGCCGGCGATCCGGCCGTCGATCGACATCGCGGTGTACCAGACGACGTGCACGGGGCTAGGTGCTGCGAGCCTGCTCGATCGCCTGACGCAGGGTCTCGGGCGGGTGCGCGCCGGCGAGCCCAAACCGGCGGTCGACGACGAAGAAGGGCACGGCGCTGATGCCGAGCTCGGCCGCCTCGCGCTCGTCGCCCCGGACGTCGGCGGCGTAGCCGTCGCCCGCGAGCATGGCGCCCACGGCGGCCGGGTCGAGGCCCGCCGCGCCCGCCACCCGCGCCAGCGCGTCACGGTCGCCGATCGGCTCGCCGTCGCTGAAGTAGGCCGCGAGGAGCCGATCCATCATGTCGGCCTGGCGGCCCTCGGCCTGGGCCATGTGGAGCACCCGGTGCGCGTCGAAGGTATTGCCCCGCCGCGCACGCGCGAAGTCGAACTGGATCCCGATCTCGGCGCCCATCCGCTCGGTCTCCTCGTGCGTCGCCCGCGCCTCGGCGAGGGTGAGGCTCCGGCGGCGCGCGAGCTCCTCGTCGGCCGAGCCGGCGTCCGCGGCGATGGCCGGGTCGAGCTCGAAGCTCCGCCAGCGGACGTCCACGCTCCCCTCGGGGAACTCCTGGAGGGCGGCCTCGAGGTGACGCTTGCCGACGTAGCACCATGAGCAGACGATGTCGGCCCAGACCTCGATCGTCGTGGGCGGGGTGTGGGCGCTCGCATCGGGCACAGAGCACAGAACGCCGAAACGGCGCTCCGTGTTCCCGGTCAGGCGCTCTTCGCGAGCATCGCCTCGGCCATCTCGAGGTGCCGGGCCGCGCCGACGGACCTCCAGAAGCCGACGGCGCGGTGGAGCTCGGCCTCGCCGCCGGGCCGGTCGCCGCGGCCGATCAGCATGCGCGCCGCCAGGAGCCTGGCGAGCGCCTCCTCCGGGCGGGCGCCGGTCGCAGCCAGCTCGTCGGCGGCCTCGGCGTAGCGCCCGGCCGCGATCAGCCGGGCCGCAGCGAGCCAGCGCCAGGCGCCCTCGGTCGATACAGCGGCGAACCGCTCGGGCTGATCGGTCAGGGCGAGGGCGAGGGCGAACTCGACGAGGCAGAACGCGCCACTGACGTTGATCGCAAGGGCCCCGACGGCCTCGTCGAACAGCTCTGACACGCGCCGCGGGGCGTCGTTTGCACCCGTCGACGCGACGATGAGCGCGGCGTCGGCAAGCGTCGGGAGGAGCGACTGGAGGTCGAGCGAGCGGCGGGCGAAGCCGAGCGCGTCCTCGATGTCCTGCGCGGCGCCGGCCTGATCGCCGCGCGCCGCGCGGAGCTTCGCCCGGGTGGCCTGAGAGGCGGCCTCCATGTAGTGCGGCCCGACCGAGCCCACCCACTCCTGGAGGCGGCCGAACGCCCGGTCGGAAGCGTCCCAGTCGCCGGACCAGTACGCGAGGATGCCGAGCTCTGTCTCGAACCACATCACCTGGAAGTCGAGGCCGAACCGGCGCGCCACCTCGAGGCCGCGCTGCTCGAGCTCGGTCGCACGGGGCAGGTCACCCAGCTCCATCAGGCTGCTGCCGAAGTTCTTGTATCCGCGGATCAGCGCCTCGGCCGAGTTCAGGCGCTCGGCGATGGCGATGCTCTCCTCCGCATCGGCGATCCCGCCGAGATCGCCGTGGTTCACGCGGGTCACGCCCTTGGTGTTCAGCACGTGACCGCGGATCTCCTCGAGGCCGAACCGCTCGGCCACGACGGCTGCACGCTCGCACAGGTCAAGAGTCTCCTGGTACTCGCCCTGGAGCATCGAGTTGATGGCGAGCCGGCTCATCACGAGCGCGACCGTCGGTGACGGCTCGGCACGGTCGACAAGCTCGCGCGCCCTGGCGCGCGCCGCCATCGCCTCGTCGGTGCGGGCCTCGTTCCAGTGCCGGAACCCGACCAGCATCTCGGCCTTTGCAGCGCCGGCATAGTCGCCGACCGCCGCCAGCCGCTCCGCCGCACGGCTGAGGAGCTCCGTCATCCGGATGGGGTCGATGCTCAGGCTGATGTCCGCGGTCTCGACGACCAGCATCGGCCAGTCCGGGTCGTCCTCCGGCCACAGGTCGAGCGCTGCGTGGTAGTGGCTCGAGGCGGCGTCGAACGAGTTCAGCGCCGCCGCGCGCTCGGCCGCGTCGCGGAAGGCCAGGCGCGTCCGCCGCTCGAGATCGCCGGTGGCCTGACCCGAGTCGCGGGCGTACTCGAGCGCCTGTGAGTAGTGGTGGGCCAGCATGTCCGGAGCGTTCTCGCGGTCAGCGGACACCGACTCGATCCATTCCGCCGCGCGCCGGTGCTTGTCGGCCCGCTGGGCCCGCGGGATCTGGCCGTAGGCGACATCGCGCACGAGGACATGCCTGAAGGCGTACTCGACCTCGCCGCCCACCGACGAGCGGCGCTCGCGCCTAAGCATCTCGCGGCGCTCGAGCCCGTGGAGCCGCTCTTCCAACTCGAACCGGTCGGTGCCGCCCATCGACAGAAGCGCGCCGAGCCACACGACCTTGCCCACCACCGCAGCGTCCTGGAGCAGCTGCTTCTGATCGGCCGGCAGGTCGTCGAGCCGGGCGGCGATGAGCCCGTGCACCGACTCGGGGACGGGCAGCTCTCCTTCGGCCGTGAGCCGCCACCGGCCGGCGTCCTGGCGCAGATGCCCGCGGTCGATGAGCATCCGGACGTACTCCTCGGCGTAGAGCGGGTTTCCCTGCGCCGTCGCGAGGAGCATGGCCTGCGTCTCGGCCGGCAGCGCGGCCTGCTCCAGCAGGCCGGCGATCATGCGCGCGACATCGTCGTCGGCGAGCGGCGAGAGGGCGATCGTGAGCGCGTTGCGCTTGCCCCCGCCCCATCCGCCGCGGCGATCGAGCAGCTCCGGGCGGGCAGTGCAGACCACGAGCATCGGGACGCCGCCCGCCCGGTCGACGAGGTGGTCGACGAAGTCGAGCAGCGCGTCGTCCGCCCAGTGGAGATCCTCGAACACGAGCACGAGCGGGTTGCGCTCGGCCAGCGCCTCGAGAAAGCGCCGCCAGGCCGACGCCGCTTCGCTATGGCGGTCGCCGCTCGAGGGGCCGTCGGCCTCGAGGCCCGCCAGCGCCCGCAGGTGCTCTTCGACCCAGGCGGCCTCCGCCTCGTCGCCGATCAGGTCCGTCACGGTCGCTCTGAGCTTGGCCTTCGCCTCGTCGGCCGTGTCGGAGTCGAGGATGCCGGACTGGGCGGTGATCATCTCGCCCAGCGCCCAGTAGGTGACTCCGTCACCGTAGGGCAGCGACCGGCCCTGGCGCCACGTGACGAAGTCCGGCTCGCGCTCGACCGCCTCGAAGAGTTCCCACACCAGCCGGCTCTTGCCGATGCCCGGCACGCCGACGAGGGTGACCAGCTGCACCGTCCGCTCGGCCCCGCACCGGCGGAGGGCGTCGAGGAGCAGGTCGACCTCGGCCCCGCGGCCGACGAGCGGCGTCGTTGGCCGCTGCACGACGTCGACGCCGAACCGGGCGCGGGCCTCGACCGCCTCCCACGCCGGGACCGGCCGGGCCTTGCCCTTGGCGACGACCGGCTCGACCTGCCGGTAGGTGATGGCGCGATCCGTCGCGTGGTACGTCGTCTCGCCGACGAGGATGCCGTCGACGGGGGCAGCGGACTGGAGGCGCGCGGCCGTGTTGACGACGTCGCCGGACGCCACTCCCTCTCCGCGCGCGGCATCGGCGCCGAGGACGACCAGGGCCTCGCCCGTGTTCACGCCAACGCGCACGTGGAGGTCGAGGCCCGGCTCCTGCTCGTTCAGCCGGTCGATGGCAGCCCGGATCGAGAGCGCCGCACGGACCGCGCGCTCGGGATCGTCCTCGTGGGTCACCGGGGCCCCGAAGAGCGCCATCACGGCGTCGCCGATGAACTTCTCGACCGTGCCCCCGTAGTGCTCGAGCTGGTCGCGCAGGAGCGCGTGGTACGGCGCCAGGGTGCCGCGGACGTCCTCGACGTCCATGCCCTCGCTCCGGCCCGTGAACCCGACGAGGTCAGCGAAGAGGACGGTGACGACCTTGCGCTCCTCGCTCGTGGCGACCGCGGCCATGGCCGAGCCGCAGCTCCCGCAGAACCGGAAGCCCTCCGGGTTCTCCTGACCGCACTGTGGGCAGACCGCCATTGGCCGATCAGTCTACGGACCCGCCGCGGGAGCTACCGCCAGACGGTGAAGCCGGTCATCCCCATCTGCGCGCCGCTGAACCCGGGCCGCCCGTCCCGGGCCTGGAAGCGGGGGCCGTTCACCTCGATCCAGTCGCCGAAGGCCCGCATCGACCCGAGGCCCGCGCCCAGGTTCTCGAGGGTGATCCCGCCGCGCCCGGTCGCCTCGGTCGTCGCGGCGAAGTTGGCGTCGAACGTCGCGTCCGGTCCGAAGGTATCGGCGCCGACGCCGAGGATGTGCCGCTGATCGAAGAGCCAGTCGACCGCGGCGCCCGAGAAGCCGGGAACGTCGTCGAAGTAGTCGTTGTAGGGGCCCGGGCGGCGGGCGTTCCCGAGGTGGTAGAAGCGCGAGAGCCCCGTGTAGAGCACCACGTAGGAGCCGGGCGCGATGCGCCCGTGCTCGGCCTCGAAGCGCCGCAGGTCGGAGATCCCGACGAAGAAGTCGCCGTGACCGTTCCGCCGCCTGATGGCGGCGCGGAGATCCAAGACGACCAGCGGCCGCGGGGTGAAGAACTTCTCCGGGAGGCGGACGAGGCACGGGGCGCCCACGTGGAAGTGGCACGGCGCCGAGATGTGCGTCCCGGTGTGCGTGCCGAGCGACGTGATCTGCTCGAGCAGGTAGCCCGACTTCGGCACCGTCGTCCAGACCCGCCAGTGGAAGGGCGGGTCGCCGGGGAAGATCGGCGCGCGTGTCGTGAGTGGCTGGCCGAGGCGCACCGCCCTTGCCGTCCGTGGATCGACCGCCCAGTACGCCGCCGCGATCCCCGTCCGCTCGGCCAGTCGAGCCGCGCGCGCTGCGCTCGGCGAGGCGAGCCGCGCAGCGGCCGGGCTCTGCTGGGGCATCAGGCGTCCGGCGGCGAGCGCCGTTGCGCCGGCCGCAACCGCGGCCAGCACCGCCAGGACGGGAGCCCACCTCCGCATCGAGCCGAGTATCCCACGTGTTGGCGTCACATTGGGAACGGAACCGCCAGGGCAAACCGCTCGCGCGCGGCACCGGTACCGGCGGTGGCACACATTTGAAAGGACACCCACATGAGCAACCATCAATCAGACAGACGAACACGGCGCGGCTTCCTCGGCCTCGTCACGGTTGGGGCCGGCGCAACGATCGGCGGGGTAATCGCCGCCCCCCTCGCCGGATACGCCCTCGCATCCGGCGGGCAGGAGACGACGTTCCGGCCCGCGCCTCTCGGCCCCGTCAGCCGGTTCACCTCGGAGTCGGGGTTCACTCCGACCGCCGCTGACTACGTCGAGGATCTCACCCAGCCGCTCGTGTCGAGCGGCCTCGCCTACGTCCACCACACGGGTCACAAGAACCACGACTGGCTCGCGCCCGACGCGATGTTCGTCGTCTTCTCGAACCGCTGCACCCACGTCGGCTGCCCCGCCCAGGCGACCGGCGTCGGATTCGGGTGCCCGTGCCACGGGAGCCAGTTCGACCAGCAGGGCGCCCGGATCGCCGGCCCCGCCGTGCGGCCTCTCGACCGGTTCCAATGGGAGATCCGCGCCGACGGCAACCTGTGGATCACGCAACGGTGGAGCGTCCTCATCGAGAAGGGCCAGGTGCGCTACTACCCGGTCAAGTCGCCCGGCCAGCCGATCGGTGGGCAGCTCCCGTGGGCGACGGCTGACATCCTGTACCCGGCCGTGACGTACGAGCACGGTTCGCTGCCGAAGGCCGGATAGCGGCCGCGGCGCCCGGGTCTGTAGGCTGGCGGCCGTGCGTCTCACGTACGTCGGGCATTCCACGGTCCTGATCGTCATGGACGGGACGCGGGTCATCACCGACCCCGTGCTGCGGACGCGCGTCGCGCATCTCCATCGGCGCGACCCGGTCGAGCCCGGCTCCGTGGGCGAGGTCGACGGCGTGCTCATCTCGCACGCTCACATGGATCATCTGGACAGGCCCTCGCTCGCGCTCCTCGGCGGGCAGCCGCAGGTGGTCGTGCCGCGCGGGGCCGCGAGGCTCGTCCGGGGATCCGGCCGCGTCGTCGAGGTCGAGGCCGGCGACGAGGTCGACGTCGGGATGCTGCACGTGACCGCCACGCATGCCGAGCACGACGGCCGCCGCCTCCCGTTCGGGGGTGCGACGACCCCGGCGCTGGGGTACCGCATCGACGGGGGCCTCTCGCTCTACTTCGCCGGCGACACCGACCTCTTCGACGGCATGGCCGACATCGGGCGCACCGGAATCGACGTCGCGCTCCTGCCGGTCTCGGGCTGGGGGGCGCGACTCCCGCCGGGCCACCTCGACCCGCTCGGAGCCGCCCGGGCCCTCGAGCTGCTCGCCCCCAAGGTGGTCGTGCCGATCCACTGGGGGACGCTCGCCCCGATACTCCCCGGCCGGTCGCGATCGATGCACGATGAGGCGGCGCACGAGTTCGCGCGTCATGCTGCCAGCCTGGCCCCGGACGTCGACGTGATCGTGCTCCCGCCGGGCGGCTCGATCGACCTCTGAGGTCAGCCCCCGGACACCTCGCCGGCGTCCACCTCGCCGGCGTCGACCTCATCCTGCTTCTCGAGGTCGCTCAGCGATCGCTTCTCCTTCGATCCCTGACGCGACTCGCGGACCATGTCCTTCGTCGCAGACCAGCCGAACGTCGACGCCATGAACACGAGCCCGAAGGTGATGTTCCACGCCATGCAGATCATCTGCTGCGACAGCGAGTAGGCGGTCACGGTCGAAGCCGGAGCCACGTCTCGCAGCGCGAAGGACGCCATCGCCTGCTGGGTCCCGACGCCGCCCGGCGTGACGGCGAACGTCGACGAGATCGAGTTGGCGGCGATGATCAGGAAGATGTTCCGAATCGTCACCGGGATGCCGAAGGCGAACATGAAGTTCGCGTTCACGCCGATGCGTGCTATGTACGACGCGACCTGCACCGACAGCACCCGTGTGACGTAGCGCCTCGGCCGGCGCAGGATCACGGCGCCCTCCTTGGCGTCCTCCCACGTCTGCCGGTAGCGCTTCCACAGGAACCGGAGCACGAAGAGAATCAGGAGCCCGGCGAGGATCAGGAACACGATCTTGGGCCCGTTGTCGCGCGTGGCCTGGTCCTCGGATCTCGAGAGCGAGCCGTCGCGCGTGAGGAAGAGGAACACGTAGTTCAGCGTGCCGATCACGCCGAAGAAGACGTTCTGGACGACCCCGGCGGCCAGGATCCCGGCGAACGCAGATCCCGTGATGATCACGCGGAACATGCCGAAGTAGGCAAACGTCCCGGCCTGGGCCGGCAGGAACGAGTTCAGGCCGATGCCGCCGGCGTACGACGCGAGGATCGGCCGTACGGGTACCCTGTCGCTCCCGTACGACTCGGCGAGGATGTTTCGCCAGGCGAGGCCGTTGAGCGTGGTCTGCACGGACTGGAGCAGGCACCCCAGGATCAGGTACTGGATGTCGACGGAGGTGATCTGGTCCCAGACGGCTCCGAACCAGCCACCGAGATCTGTGAGGATGTCGAGCTCAGCCACGAGGATGCGCCTCCGGCACCGGGCCAGGGAGCCTCGACCACGACCGGGCCGACGTCAAGGAGGCAGGCACCCTGGCTGGGCTTGAGGCGCGCACCATAGCGCCCGCGACCTCAGGCGCTGGCTATGCGACCGCCGTGGACCGCTCCTCGCCGGGAGCCCGAAGAACGAGGCTGGCGCCGATCATGAGGTAGAGCACCACGGTCACGGTCGGCACCAGCCACGCGAGGGCCGTCGCGGTGACGTAGAAGCCGATCTTCGGCGTCGCGAGCAGCGTGAAGCCGTAGAGCATGACCGCCGGCCGCTCGGCGTGAGCGTCGCGGACAGCCTCGGCGACGAGCCGGGTCGGGAACGGCGGGAACGAGACGACCATCAGGAGCAGGATGTTGAGGCGCATGACGTTCTGGTCCGCATACCGCATCCTGCGGAACAGGCCGTGGTGGGCCAGATGCCGCCGATCGTGAGGAAGCTCGTCACATAGCCGAGGTACGACGGCCACTGGTTCAGGATCCCGCGCCACAGGTCGTG